>JAKFCR010000001.1:0-2381 GCA_036676545.1 Aeromicrobium sp.
TCGGGTTCAGCCTTCTTGGGCTTCTTCGCGACGGGCTGACCCTTGGGCGGACGGTCGAAGTTGGACGGCTCCAGGTAGTCCTGGACGATGCCCATCGCCTTCTTCCACATCGGTCCCGCCAATGAGCTACCGCCGACGGACTGGAAGTTGAGGAAGCGTCCGTTGACCGTGACGCCGGCCAACGACTTCGGCAGTCCCTTGCCGGTGACGCCGGCAATCATCGCCGCGGTGGAGAGCTCGGGGGTGTAGCCGTTGTACCAAACAGCCTTGTTGTCCTGCGTTGTTCCGGTCTTGGCCGCTGACGGGACTCGTAGGGCCGTTCCGTTGGAATAGCCAAATCCGCCGGGCTCCTGGACACCGCGCAGGATGTCGTTTATCTGGGCCGCTTCGTCCTTCGAGAGGACCCGCTCGCACTCGGGCTTGTACTTCTTGATGTCCCTGCCCTTGAGATCGACGATCGAGGCGACCGGCATGGGCTTGCAGTACAAGCCACCCGAGGCGGGAGTCGCGTACGCAGCGGCCATGTCGAGCGGGCTCACGTCGGTGACGCCGAGGGTGAACGGGCCGACCTGGTTGGTGATGGGTGCGGGTCGTCCCTTGGAGTCCTTGTTGTCGGGGTCGAACGGCACGACGATGCCCATCGACTCGGCGGCCTTGACGGTGTTGCAGAGGCCGGCGTCGCGCTCGAGCTGGGCAAAGTAGGTGTTCACCGAGAGGCGGGTGCCGTTGTACATGTTCATCTTGCCGCTGGAGGTCGAGTTGCTGACCTTCCATTCGCTGGTGCCGCCACCTTCGCAGTCGAAGTAGGTGCCAGCTGGCATGGTCATGTTGCGGGGCGACTTGTAGGTCTTGCCGACGTCAATGCCCTGCTTGAGCGCTGCCGCGACCGTGAAGAGCTTGAATGTCGAGCCGGCCGGGAATCCGCCGGAGTCGCCGTATGCGCGCGGCACCGTGTAGTTGATGAACGATTGGCCCTTCTTCTTGTCGCGACCCATGGGTCGCGACTGGGCAACAGCGCGTACCTTGCCCGTGCCCGGCTCGACCATCGCCATACCGGCGACTGCCTTGTCCTTGGGGTTCACGGTCGACCGGACGGCGCTGTTGGCAGCCTTCTGCATGCGCAGGTCGATGTTGGTCTTGATCGTCAGGCCGCCGCGTTCGAGCGTGGTCAGGCGCTCTGCAACGTTCGCGCCGAGCGCAGGCTCCTGCAAGAGGTAGCGGCGTACGTAGTCGCAGGAGAATGCCGCGACGGAGGTGACGCAGCCGTTGGGGTACTTCGTGATCTTGAGTCCGAGTGGCTTTGCCGACTCATCCGCAACCTCTTTGGCGGTCAGCACCTCAAGGCGTTGCATGACCGCGAGGACTGTGTTGCGTCGCTGCAGAGCACGCTCCGGATAGACCCGCGGATCGAACTCGACCGGGTTCTTGACCAGGCCCGCGAGAGTCGCCGCCTGCGTTGGCGTCAGCTTGTCGGGGCTCTGGGAGAAGTAGTGGTAGGCGGCCGCCTGGATGCCGTATGCCCCATCGCCGAAGTAGGCGATGTTGAGGTAGCGCTCGAGGATTTCCTTCTTGGTGTGCTCGCGCTCGTACGAGATGGCCAGCTTGAGCTCACGTGCCTTGCGCGCCAGGGAAGTCTCGGTCGCGGCAATGCGCTCTTCCTTGGTGGTGGCCTGCGACAGCAGGGTCAGCTTGACCAGCTGCTGGGTGATCGTCGAACCACCCTGGGTCTGTCCCTCGGAGGCGTTGTTGACGGCTGCGCGGATGGTGCCCTTGAGGTCGAGCGCGCCGTGCTTGAAGAACCGCGAGTCCTCAATCGCGAGGATCGCCTCCTGCATGACCGGTGCGATCTCCTTGAGGGGAACGTCCTGGCGGTTCTCCTTGTAGAAGTACGCCAACAGCTCACCGTTGGACGCGAGCAGTCGCGTCGTCTGCGGGTTGGGGCGATCTTCGAGGGTCAGCGGCAGGTTGACCAGGTCGTTCGTGACGTTGTTGCCGGTGACGACGACGAAGGCGGTGGTCGGAATCAGGATCGCGGCGATGGCGGCCCCGGCGAGTGCGGACAGGCGGGCCATCGACCCCACGGCGCCTGCAGTGGTCTGGGGACGTTTGCCGGACTGTACGAGCCTGCGCAATGAAGCGCTGAAGTCCTCCCGAGCCATGTCAGTCAGGGTACGTGATGTGTGTAAACCGAGCGTTCCACGGGGAAATGTCTAGCCAATTAGGACTACAGAAGATGATCACGAACGGTCTGACATCCCTGATGGCACGTTCCTAGATTGAACCCACGGACTCACTTCGGCCAACGTGGCCGGTCTCGGGGAGGTTCACATGATGCAGTGGAACGAAAACTGGGCGGCACAGGCCGCATGTCGTGGAAAGTC
>JAKFCR010000002.1:0-1865 GCA_036676545.1 Aeromicrobium sp.
ATCCCGGGTGAGGGAACGCTCGCGGCCACCAAGGTGCTCGTACCGATGATGATCGGCCTGGCCCTGATCGGTGCGTTCGTGTTCTGGTCGTTCAAGCCCAAGCATCCGCTGCTCGACCTGCGATTGTTCGCCAACCGCAACCTGACGATCTCGATCATCACGATGTTCCTCTTCGCGTCGGCGTTCTTCGGTGCGCTACTCCTGGTGCCGACCTACTTCCAGCAGGTCAACGGCGACTCCGTGAAGCAGGCCGGATTGCTGATCGCGCCCCAGGGCATCGGTGCCATGCTGACCATGCCGATCGCGGGTGCGCTCACGGACAAGATCCCGGTCGGCCGCATCGTGCCGTTCGGCTTCATAGGCATCCTGATCGGCCTGTTCGGCCTGTCGCAGAGCACCGACCCCGGCACGTCCAACGTGCAGATCATGGCGTGGCTGTTCGTCACGGGGCTGGGCATGGGCTCGACGATGATGCCGCTGTTCACATCTGCGCTCAAGACGCTCAAGGCGGCAGATGTCGCACGAGGCTCGACGCTGCTCAACGTGACGCAGCAGGTGGCGAGCGCCACCGGTATTGCTGCCATCTCGGTGGTGTTGACCAACGCGATGAAGAGCCACGACGTCCTCGCAGGATCGGAGAAGCTCCCGGGCGTCGACGGCGGTCTCACGGCTGCTCAGCTCGCGGCCAGCTCGCACACCGACCAGGGCAACAAGATCGTCGACGCGCTCAATGTGTCGGCGGCGGGACTCGAGAAGGGCTTCCAGGATCTGGCGGACGCGTTCCAGACGTCGTACTGGGTTGCCTTCGGCGTCCTGGTGTTCACGCTGATCCCGGTGTTCTTCCTGCCGCGCAAGCGTGAGGTCGCGCACCTGCTCGACGACGAGGACGGCGACGCCGCCGACGTCGTGCCGGTCGTCATGCACTGACCAGCAACACTTCGAGAGGCCTCGCCGGTTCGCCGGTGGGGCCTCTCGTATGTCAGCTCTCGCGATGCACCTTGTGCGCCGCTGCCTGGGCGATCGGCTTCACGATCATCAGGTCGACGTTGACGTGCTGCGGTCGGGTCGCCACCCACTGCACGGCGTCGGCAATGTCCTCGGCAAGAAGTGGCTCGGCGACACCCGCATAGACTGCGTCGGCCTTGGACTTGTCACCCAACCGTACGAGGGAGAACTCCTCGGTGTGCACCATGCCCGGCGCGATCTCGGAGACGCGTACGGGCTGGCCGTTGAGCTCAAGGCGCAGGGTCTCGGTGAGTACGGCGACTCCGTGCTTGGCGGCGGTGTAGCCGCCACCACCTTCGTACGCCCAGCGGCCGGCCGTGGAGCCAATGTTGATGATCGTGCCGGCACCGCTGGCGATCAGCGCTGGAGCGAGAGCCTTGGTGACCTGCATCGTGCCGATGACGTTGATCTCATACATGCGACGCCAATCATCGGGATCGCTCTGGATGACTGGATCGGAGCCGAAGGCACCACCGGCGTTGTTGACGAGCACGTTGAGGCTGTCCCCGACCTGCGCCGCAAGGTTGGCGACCTGCGATGCATCTGTGATGTCGCACTCGATGGCGGTGCCGTCGATCTCGCGGGCGAGATCGTTGAGCCGGTCGACCCTGCGCGCGGCGCAGATGACGTGATATCCCGCGGCGGCAAGCGCCCGCGCCGAGGCTGCTCCGATACCGCTGCTGGCTCCGGTCACGACGGCAGACTTCATACGATCATCGTTGCAGACGGACAGGCGAGGACGGCGTTGGCCCGAACTGTCAGAATGGAGGCGGAAGGCGGGTGTTCATGCTCAAGCGCATTGCGATGCTGTCGGCACACACATCCCCGCTCGATCAGCCGGGTGACGGTGATGCGGGCGG
>JAKFCR010000003.1:0-8239 GCA_036676545.1 Aeromicrobium sp.
ATCGAGGAGTTCGAGCGCAAGGCAGCCACCGGTGAGCCCTACAGTGGCGCGAGCCTGTTCGCAGTCTCGAGCAGCGCGGCGATCTTCTCCCCGGAGGTCAAGGAGCGCTGGATCGAGGCTCTCCCCAACCCTGTCTACACCGACTCCGTCGGTGCCAGCGAGACCGGCTTCCAGGGCATGGGCATGCAGGACAAGACGCACATCTCGAGCGACGGCCCGGTTGTCGGTCTCGGCCCGAGCAGCGTGGTCCTCGATGAGGACAACAACGTCCTCGACCTGGCCACCAACGTCGGCAAGATCGGACGTCTCGGTCGCGGCGGTTCGGTGCCGGTCGGCTACTACAAGGACGAGAAGAAGTCCGCGGAGACGTTCCTGATCGTCGACGGGTTGCGAGTCTCGGTTCCCGGCGACTTCGCCCGGATCGAGGAAGACGGCAAGGTGACCCTGCTGGGTCGCGGCTCCAACTGCGTCAACACCGGCGGCGAGAAGGTCTACCCCGAAGAGGTCGAGATGGCGATCAAGCGCCACCCGGCCGTCTACGACGTGCTCGTCGTCGGCATCCCGGACGCGAAGTTCGGCCAGGCCGTCGCCGCGTTGATCCAGCCGCGCGAGGGCGCGACCCTCGAGCTCGAGGAGCTGCGCAACTACCTGCGCGAGTTCCTGTCCGGCTACAAGCTTCCGCGGGTGCTGTCACTCGTACCGGAGATCCCGCGCAACGCCACAGGCAAGGCGCAGTACCCCCGTGCCAAGGAGCTCCTGCTCGAGGCCCAGAACGCAGAAGGGGCTAACGCCTGATGCACACCGAGCTCTGCGAACGTTTCGGGATCCAGTACCCGATCTTCGCCTTCACCCCGTCCGAGCACGTCGCCGCTGCTGTTTCACGCGCCGGAGGACTCGGCGTCCTGGGCTGCGTACGGTTCAACGACGCCGACGAGCTCGACGGCGTCCTGGACTGGATGGACGCGAACACCGACGGCAAGCCGTACGGCGTTGACGTCGTCATGCCGATGAAGATCCCCACCGAGGGCAAGTCGGTCGACCTGAAGGCGATGATCCCCGAAGAGCACATCTCCTTCGTTGATCGCACCCTGCAGCAGCTCGGCGTACCGCCGCTGCCCGAGGGTGAAGGTCGCGAAGGCGTCCTCGGCTGGCTGCACTCGGTGGCCCGCTCGCACGTCGACATCGCCCTCAACGGCAAGCACCGTCCCGTGCTGATCGCCAACGCGCTCGGCTCGCCGCCCAAGGACGTCATCGACCAGGCACACGAGGCCGGCGTACAGGTTGCCGCTCTTGCCGGTGCCGCGAAGCACGCCATGTCGCACGTCGCCAATGGCGTCGACATCATCATCGCCCAGGGCTACGAAGCCGGCGGACACACCGGTGAGATCGCCAGCATGGTGCTCACTCCGGAGATCGTCGACGCAGTCGGACCCGACGTTGCAGTGCTCGGTGCTGGTGGCATCGGCCGTGGCCGACAGGTCGCAGCATCACTCGCTCTCGGCGCCCAGGGTGTCTGGACTGGCTCGGTCTGGCTGACGACCGAGGAGTACGCGAACCTCAACACCAACGCCGGTATGACCGAAGCATTCCTCCGGGCATCCAGCGCCGACACGGTTCGTACGCGCGTCTACACCGGCAAGCCGGCTCGACTCCTCAAGACCAAGTGGACTGAGGCGTGGGAAGCCGAGGATGCGCCGACGCCGCTGCCTATGCCGCTGCAGAACCTGCTGGTCGCTGACGCGCACAGCCGGATGAACTCTGCTGGCAACCCGGATGTCATCTCGATGCCAGTCGGTCAGATCGTCGGATCGATGAACACGGTGCGCCCGGTTGCCGAGGTCATGGCCGATCTGATCAGCGAATACGAAGAGACGGTCAAGCGCCTCTCGTCGCTGTAAAATTCGAAATTTCTAGAACTTGTTCTAGAAATCGCGTGCTTTGAACGGATCGCTGCCTTACCTTTGTGATGGTGTGCTAGGTCACACTCACTCCCGATCACACTCCCGATCACAGTTAAGGCTTCTGTCTTGCGACGACTGCGCTCAAGCTCCCACGACTCACCCAACAAGAACCAACGCGTCCGACGCGTCGCAGGCAGTGCTCTGGTGGCATTCGCACTGGTACTCGCGGCTGCATGTGGTGGTTCAACGCTCGACCCCGAGTACGTCCAGTCCGCCAACAACCCGAATGGCGTCAGCGGCGGCGGTGCGCCTGGCGACGTCACCGGGTCGGGAGACACACCCGCTGACGGCACTCCGGATGCGGGCGACGCCGGGACTGGAGGCACCGGCGGCGGAGCATCCATTCCAGGCGTCAAGGCTGCTTCGTGTGACGGATTCAAGAATCAAAAGGGCATCACCGACAAGCAGATCCTGCTCGGCAACGCGTCGGACATCAGCGGTCCGGTACCGGGTCTGTTCACCGCGGCACAGCAAGGGACCAAGGCATACATCGCCTACTTCAACGCGACAACGAACATCTGTGGGCGCAAGCTCGCGTTGACGACGCTGGACTCCCGTACGGATGCCGGTGCCGATCAGCAGGCCTACACGAAGCTCTGCGAGACAGTGTTCGCAGCGGTCGGATCGATGTCGGCGTTCGACTCGGGTGGTGCCGGGACGGCTGAGAAGTGCGGCCTCCCCGACATCCGTACTGCGGCAGTCACCGCGACCCGCAACGCCTGCAGCACCTGCTTCGGCGCACAGGCGACCGGCGCGCGTGAGTTCAGCAACGCGATCCCCGACTTCTTCGTCAAGCACTACAAGGCCGCCAGCCAGAAGGCCGCCTTCCTCTACCTCAACGCTGGAGCGTCCGCCGAGAACGCGGTTACCCAGCAGAAGATCGAGACCAGGCGCGGGATGAAGTTCGTCTACTCGTCAGGCATCGATGTCGCAGAGTTCAACTACGGCCCCTACGTCCAGCAGATGAAGAGCAAGGGTGTGCGCTGGGTGCAGTTCATCGGCGGCTACCAGCAGGGTGTTCGTCTCGCACAGGCCATGCAGTCGGCCAACTTCAAGCCCGACGTCAAGTTCTTCGACCCCACGGTCTACGACGCTGGTTTCGTCAAGAGTGGCGGGGCGGCGGTTGAAGGCTCGATCACCTTCACCAACTTCACTCCCTTCGAGGAGTCGCAGCCCGAGATCAACCTCTACAAGCGGTGGCTCCAGCAGGTTGCCCCGGGCGCAGCCCCGACCTTCTTCGGACTGTTTGCCTGGTCGGCGACCAAGCTGTTCGTCGCCGAGTCGCTCAGTCTGGGTGGCAAGCTCACGCCTGCCGCGCTGGTGGGGAAGATCAGAGGCGTCCGTGCATGGAAGGCCGACGGTGCACACGGTCCGATGGACGTGGGCGGCAAGCACTCACCGTCGTGTGTCAGATTCCTCCAGCTGCGTGGCGGCAAGTGGGTGCCGTTGAAGGGCACCGCGTACGTCTGCCACGGCGCGGGCAAGGCGTGACCGCAGTATGAGTGAGTTCATTTCGTACACGATCATCGGGATCTTCACCGGTGCGGCGTACGCCATCGCAGCCAGTGGACTGGTGCTGACCTACAGCACCACTCGCGTCTTCAACATCGCCCACGGTGCAGTCGGCATGGTCTTCGCGTTCGTCTACTGGGACTTCTCGATCCGGCAGGACATCCCCGTCTGGCTCTCGCTGATCCTCGTGCTGTTCGTGGCCGCCCCGCTGTTCGGTGTGTTCGTCCAGCGTGTGCTCGCTCGTGGCCTCGGCTCGGCGCCGATCAGTGTCTCGCTGGTCGTGACAGTCGGTCTGCTGGTTGCACTGATTGGCGTCGCCACCCAGATCTGGCCGCCGGAGTCGCGGACGTTGCCTCAGTTCTTCAAGGGGCACCTGATCGAGGTCGGAGACATCACGGTCACGTGGCACCAGATCATCACGGTGATCGTCTCCATCGTCGTTGCGATGAGCCTGTACGTCCTGCTGGCACGCACTCGGATCGGCACCGGCATGCGCGCCTCGGTCGACAACCCGGAGCTGCTCCAGCTCTATGGCGGTCGGCCGCAGCTGGTGGCGGCTCTTGCCTGGGCGATCGGCTGCTCGCTCGCCGCCCTCGCCGGCATCCTGCTGGCTCCGGTGATCGGCCTTCAGTACTACGACCTGACGCTGCTGGTGATCTCGGCGTACGCCGCGGCGATGCTCGGCAAGCTCACCAATCTGCCCATGACCTACATCGGCGCCATGGCGCTCGGCATCGGTCAGTCATACGTCGTCGGCTATCTCGACAAGATCCCGTTCCACAAAGAGGTTCCTGGTCTGGCGGCGGTCATTCCGACGCTGTTCCTGTTCGCGATCCTGGTATTGCTGCCCCAGGCGCCACTGCGCATCGGACAGGTCAAAGGAATCGTGTCTGCACCGGTGCCCACGCTCGGTCGAGCTGCCGGTTGGGGAGCGGCACTCATCGCCGGCGTCATGGTGCTTTCCGTCGTGCTGTCCGGCTCCAACCTCCTGCTGGTCGGAACTGCGGCAACGTACGCGATCGTCATGCTCTCCCTGGTCCTGCTGACCGGCTACGGCGGCTACGTCTCGCTGGCCCAGTTCACCTTCGCCGGAGTCGGCGCCGTCGCGTACGCCAAGATCGATCAGCCCAACCTGTTGGGGCTCTTCATCGCTGTCCTCGTCGCGGCTGCAGTCGGTGCCTTGGTGGCCATTCCGGTGCTGCGACTCACGGGCCTCTACCTTGCTTTGGCGACGCTGGCTTTTGCGCAGCTCATGGACAAGCTGCTCTTCCAGTCCGCCATCGCCTTCGAGTTCAACAACCCGCTCAAGGCGGAACGACTCTCCATCTTTGGGTTGAACCTGGACGGTACCGGCCGATACGCCGTCATGATGACGGTCTTCTTCGTGCTGATCGCACTGGTTGTGCTCGCCGTACGGCGTGGGCGGCTCGGACGAATCTTGGTGGCCGTGCGCGACAGCCCGGCTGGCGCCGGAACGCTGGGCGTCGACATGCGTTGGCTCCGAGTGGGCCTGTTCGCCGCGTCGGCCGGAATCGCCGGCTTCGCGGGGGCGTTGTTCGCCGGTCTCCGCGGGACCATCGTGGCTTTCGACTTCCAGTTCTTCGCCAGCCTCCTACTGCTGTTGATGGCTGTGGTGTGGGGCGTCACCTCGGTGACGGGCGCTGCCCTCGGTGGCGTCTTCTTGATGTACCTCCCGGTGGCCCAGTCGGACAGCCCGTCGATCGCGGGCCTGCTGTTCCTGCTCCTCGGCGTCGGCGCAGTCATCCTCGCTCGGGACCCGAACGGCTTGGCCAACAAGCTGTTCAAGATTCCGGGCAAGATCCAGGACGACATCTACCCATGGCTCGTCAAGCGATTCCCGGCGCTCGCCAGGTCGAGACATGTCGACGACGACTTCGATGATGAGCTTCTCGACAGCAAGACGGAGGTGGATTCGGATGCCGTTGCTGCACGTTAAGGACATAGTCGTCCGGTTCGGCGGCGTGACTGCCGTCAACCACGCAAACTTCGAGGTCGAACAAGGCACCGTCACGGGCCTGATCGGGCCCAATGGCGCCGGCAAGACCACCTGCTTCAACGTGATCACCGGACTGCAGGCTCCGACTGCGGGTCGAGTGATCCTCGATGGCAAGGACATCACCCGGATGCCCGTGCCCCGGCGGGCGCGCCACGGTATGGGTCGTACGTTCCAGCGTCTGGAGGCATTCGGCTCACTGACCGTCGAGGACAACATCCGCGTGGCAATCGACATCCGCGATGGATTCCGCGGGTTCATGCGTGCGGTGGACGGCTCGGCCGACGCCGAGATCGACGCACTGCTCGAGCGGGTCGGCATCCTCGACTATGCCGAGGAGCGGGCTGACTCCGTACCGACCGGCACGGCCCGCCTTCTCGAAGTTGCCCGAGCGCTCGCGCGCAACCCACGACTGTTGCTCCTCGACGAGCCGTCCTCGGGACTGGACGAGGTCGAGACGGAAGCCTTCGGCGGTCTGCTTCTCGACCTCGCGGCCGAGGGTCGCACCGTCCTCATGGTCGAGCACGACATGGACCTGGTGATGCGCGTCTGCCACGAGATCCATGTCCTCGACTTCGGATCGATCATCGCCCAGGGAACGCCTGAGCAGATTCGCAAGGATCCGGCCGTCCAGAAGGCCTACCTTGGCTACAGCGACGACGACGTCGACGAGACGAAAGAGCTCGCGCTATGACCGTTCCGATTCTTGAGATCGTTGACCTGCACGCGGCATATGGCCGTATCGAGGTCCTGCGCGGCATCAACCTTTCCGTTCCACGGGGTGCTGTCATGGCGCTGCTGGGCCCCAACGGCGCCGGCAAGTCCACGCTGCTCAAGGTCGTCTCCGGTCAGATGGAGCAGACCTCGGGCGACATCCACCTGGCCGGAGTCCACGTACGTGGTGCCAAGGCCGATGACCTGGCGCGATTGGGTCTGACCACCGTCCCCGAAGGGCGCAGTGTCTTCCCCAACCTGACGGTTGAGGAGAACCTGCTGCTGATGTCGTACGCGGGCGTCGAGGCCCACAAGGTGTTCGACACCGCCTATTCCTACTTCCCGCGACTGCACGAACGCCGCTTCCAACTCGCCGGGACCCTGTCCGGCGGCGAGCAGCAGATGCTCGCGATGGCGCGAGCCCTGAGCTCGGACCCGGCTTTGCTCCTGCTGGACGAGCTTTCGATGGGCTTGGCTCCGCTGATCGTCGATGAGCTCTACGAGACGGTTGGACAGATTGCCCAGTCCGGCGTCTCGATCCTTGTCGTCGAGCAGTTCGCTCGCACTGCGTTGAAGATCTCCGACTACGCGGCAGTGATGACCGGTGGCCGCATCGTGGCAACCGGCGAACCTGACGAGATCAACGACATCATGGCCGACGTGATTCTGGGAGGTGCCGCATGACCCGTGGCGCACGCAAGGACAAGACGCTCTACGACAAGACTGTGGTGGGGCGCGCACGGGCGATGAGCCGACGCGCCAAGCGCACCGCAGCGAGCCTGCTCGCCTTCGGTCTACTCGCCGGCGGCACGGCATCCGGGGCTACGCCTGCCCAAGCGGTCGCGTACGGCGGCTTCAGCACGATGGCCACGGCTACTCCCATCAAGCTCGAGATCTTCGAGCCGGTTATTCCGATCCCGACGGAGCCACAGGGCGAGTTCGATCTCTCCTACACACGGGTACTCGGCGGCTCCGGACCAGCGACGACGGCTCGTGCCTCGGCCTTCTGGCCTGGAGCGGCCATCGGTGAAGGCCTCAAGACCTTCGGCGAACAGCTCGGCTTGCCGGAGCAGCTCACTGGCGGCGGCTACCCAGTTCAGGCCAATGCCGGCTTCCCGGGCGATACGCCCGAGCAGTACCAAGAGTTCTTCCCGGGGATGATCGGTCGGGTCAGCGCTGGTGACAAGAGGACGATTGCCAAGGTTGCCTACACCTCGTCCGACGTCAGCGATGGCGACGTCGGAGACAGCACGGCGCCCCCAGCCAACCCGCTCGACTTTCTGACGGGGCTCTTCGGTGCAACGCCCGCACCCTCCACGAACCCGCTGGGCACACTGGGTCTGCTGATCGACTTCGACGGTATGACGAGCGTCTCGAGCACCGACTATGACGGCACAACCGTGGTGGCCACGGCGACGAGTCGTATTGGCGAGCTGCGGCTTATCGCTGGCCTCATCAAGCTCACCGGCGTCAACGTCGTCACCAAGGTGACCAGCACGCTCGACGGCGGTGCGAAGACGTCTCAGACGGTCGACGTCGGGGGCATGACGGTCGCCGGTCAGAAGTTCGCGTACGGCCCCGACGGCTTCACCGCAGTCGGCAGTGTCACTCCAATCCCTGGCATCCCGACCTCCGCCGCGGACCTGCTCAAGACGCTCGGGGTTGCCATCGAGGTACCCAAGCCTGAGATCACCAAGAGCGGATCCACAGCCAAGATCATCGCTGAAGCGGCTCGAGTCACGATCGACACCGCGCCGCTTCGCAAGAATCTGCCCAACCTGCCGCTGGACGACTTGGTGAACGGTCTCCCCGATCTTCAGCAGGGCAACATACTCAAGGGTCTCCTGCTGTCCATCAACACCATTGCACCCAAGATCGTCCTGCGCCTTGGCTACTCGGAAGCCTCGGCCTCCACGATCACGTTGGCCGACCTCGGCGGGGGAGCCGGCGCACTGCCTCCAGCCGGAGCCGGCGCGAACCTGGCGCCCGCGCTCGATGACGTTCCGCCGACCACCGACCCTGGCGCTGACACCACCAC
>JAKFCR010000004.1:0-3455 GCA_036676545.1 Aeromicrobium sp.
CGCGGAGCTGATTCGCCGCGCTCGGCTTCTCCCATGGGTCCAGCGCCGATGCGGCTGCCCCGGATCGCGCCTGCCGCCACTAGTTGCTCACCTTCAGGAGCAGGCCGAGTGCGAAGATGCACACGACCCAGACGACAGCGATGCCGACCGTGATGCGGTCAAGGTTGCGCTCAGCAACGGACGAGCCGCCCAGCGAGCTGGAGACACCTCCACCGAACATGTCGGAGAGGCCACCCCCACGGCCCTTGTGCATGAGGACCAGCACGATCATCAGCACGCTGCTGATCGTGAGGATTATGGAGAACGTCAAAATCACGGATGGACCTTCGTTGTCAGTTGCCGGAAAGATCCGGCATGTCGTAGAACCGAGCAATCCCGGCGAACTCCTCCGCTTGGAGGCTTGCACCGCCAACCAAAGCTCCGTCGACATCCGACTTCGCCATGATGGCGGCAATGTTCGCCGCTTTCACTGATCCGCCGTAAAGGATACGCAATGAGTCTGCAGCATCGGCAGACCAGGTCTCGGCAACACGTGCACGAATCGCCGCGCAGACCTCCTGCGCGTCTTCAGGAGTGGCAACCTCGCCGGTGCCAATGGCCCATACAGGCTCGTATGCGACGACCAGCGAGGCGATCTGCTCGGCGCTGAATCCGGCGAGCGATCCGTCGATCTGGGCCAGTGTGTATGCCACGTGCTCGCCCGACTGGCGGATCTCGAGACCTTCGCCGACGCACACGATCGGCGTCATACCGGCTGCGAGTGACTTGGCGGCCTTGGTGTTGACGAGGGCGTCCGATTCGCCGTGGTACTCACGGCGCTCAGAGTGACCGACGACGACGTACGAGCAGCCGAGCTTGGCCAGCATCGATGCGGAGATCTCACCGGTGTAGGCGCCACCGTCGTGCTCGGAGACGTCCTGTGCGCCGTAGCCGATGGCCAGGTGGTCGCCGTCGACCAGCGTCTGCACGCTGCGGATGTCGGTGAAAGGGGGGATCACAACGACTTCGGACTTCTCGAAGTCGTGCTTCTTGTCCTGCAACGTCCAAGCAAGCTTCTGGACGAGAACCACGGCCTCCTGGTGGTTGAGGTTGGACTTCCAGTTGCCTGCCATCAAAGGCTTGCGAGACGCCATGTCAGTTCCCTTCGAGAATTGCTAGGCCCGGGAGCGTCTTGCCCTCGAGGTATTCGAGGCTTGCTCCACCACCGGTGGAGATGTGACCGAAGTCTGAGTCTTCAAAGCCGAGCTGGCGTACGGCAGCGGCCGAGTCACCGCCACCGACGACTGACAGGCCGTCGACTTCGGTGAGCGCCTGGGCGACCGCGCGAGTGCCAGCCTCGAAGGACGACATCTCGAACACGCCCATTGGACCGTTCCAGAACACCGTCTTGGACGACGCGATGATCTCGGCAAACGCAGCGCCGCTGTCGGGACCGATGTCGAGGCCGAGCTGGTCGGCCGGGATCGAGTCGGCCGCGACCGTCGAGGCGTTGGCGTCCTTGAACTCGGGCGCCACCACGATGTCAGTCGGCAGCACCAGCTTGACGCCCTTGGCCTCGGCCTGGGCGATGTAGTCGCGAGCGATGTCGAGCTGGTCCTCCTCGAGAAGTGACTTGCCGACCTCGTGGCCCTGCGCCTTGAGGAAGGTGAAGACCATTCCGCCGCCGATGAGCAGGTTGTCAGCCTTGTCGAGCAGGTTGTCGATGACGCCGAGCTTGTCCGAGACCTTCGAACCGCCCAGAACGACCGTGTAGGGACGCTCAGGCGATTCAGTGAGGCGCTTCAGCACCGTGACCTCGGCCTCGACCAGACCGCCAACTGCGGCGGGCAGACGAGTGGCGATGTCATAAACACTCGCCTGCTTGCGATGCACGACACCGAATCCGTCGGAGACGAACACATCGGCCAGCTCGGCCAACTCATCCGCGAACTTGCCGCGTACGTCGTCGTCCTTGCTGGTCTCGCCGGCATTGAACCGCACGTTCTCCAGCACGAGTACATCGCCGTCGGCGAGGCTCGCGATCTGGTTCTTGGCGTCGTCGCCGACCGTGTCCTTGGCGAAGTAGACCTGCGGCTCGATGAGCTCACCCAGGCGGGTGGCAACCGGCTCAAGTGAGTACTTCGTGTCCGGCTTGCCCTCGGGGCGTCCGAGGTGTGCGACAACCAGGACCTGAGCGCCCGCATCGGAGAGCTGAACGATCGTCGGGACGCTCGCGCGTACGCGGCCGTCGTCGGTGATCGTCGTACCGTCCAGAGGGACGTTGAGGTCGCTTCGGACGAGCACGCGCTTGCCGCGCAGGTCACCCAGGTCGCTGATCGTCTTCACAGGTCAGAGCGAGGTGCCGACGAGGACCGTGAGGTCGACGAGACGGTTGGAGTAGCCCCACTCGTTGTCGTACCAACCGACAACCTTGACCTGATCGCCGATCACCTTGGTCAGGCCGGCGTCGAAGATGCACGACGCAGGATCCGTGACGATGTCGGTCGACACGATCGGGTCCTCGGTGTAGACGAGGAAGCCCTTGAGCGGACCCTCAGCTGCAGCCTTGACGATCTGGTTGACCTCTTCGACCGTGGTCTCGCGAGATGCCGTGAACGTCAAGTCAGTCGCCGAGCCCGTGGGCACGGGGACGCGGAACGCGAAGCCATCGAGCTTGCCCTTGAGCTCGGGGAGCACGAGGCTAACGGCCTTGGCGGCACCCGTCGAGGTGGGAACGATGTTGACGGCCGCCGAGCGGGCGCGACGCAGGTCCGAGTGAGGTGCATCCAGCAGGTTCTGATCACCCGTGTAGGCGTGGATCGTCGTCATGAGTCCACGCTCGATGCCGAGACCGTCGTTCAGAGCCTTCGCCATGGGGGCGAGGCAGTTGGTCGTGCACGAGGCGTTGGAGATGATCGTGTGGGCGCTGGCGTCGTACGTGTCGTGGTTGACACCCATGACGAACGTCGCGTCCTCGTTCTTGGCCGGTGCGGAGATGATGACCTTCTTGGCACCGCCGTCGACATGCGCCTTGGCCTTGGTCGCGTCGGTGAAGAAGCCGGTGGACTCGATGACGATGTCGGCGCCAACGGCAGCCCAGTCGAGCTTGGCAGGATCGCGCTCAGCAAAGGCGGCGAACGACTTGCCATCGACGGAGATCGACGTGTCGTCATAGGTCACGTCCCCATCGAGACGGCCGAGAGTCGAGTCGTACTTGAGCAGGTGAGCGAGCGTTTTGTTGTCCGTCAGGTCGTTGACGGCGACGATCTCGATGTCTGCTCCGGCGGCGCGGGCCGCGCGGAAGAAGTTGCGGCCGATGCGGCCAAATCCATTGATGCCTACGCGAACAGTCACGGGGAACAGATCTCCTGCGGGATTGGGGGCTTAGGACCCCACTCTATCGAGGTGCTTCTGCTACCCGCGAGTCACCTACTCGGCGAGAGACTCTTCGTTGAGGCTCGACTCGGTGTCAGGGA
>JAKFCR010000005.1:0-2064 GCA_036676545.1 Aeromicrobium sp.
ATGCAGGTGATTGCCGTGGTTGACCAGCTTCCACGCGATGATGCGTCGCGGCTGGCCGAGTTGCGCTGAGCGGCACCGAAAGGCGGTGGCGACGCGGGAACTGGGAGCGTCCCGCGTCGCCGAGGACCTACCTCTGAGGAAGTAACTCGTAGGAACTAGGACCCTCTAGTCCTTCGTAACTAACGAACACGGGTGAAGTCAAGGGTGGTGGGGATTAGTTCACCTTGAGCGGCGAGAACCCGATCGTGTTGGTCGTGACGGTCCACGCGCCGATCGCCCACTTGGTGCCGCCGCCGTGCCGGAGCAGGTAGGTCGCGGAGGTAGCCACGGTCAGCATGTCGTCACGCTTCGCGGCCGTGTTGAAGACAGGTACGGAGGCATCCGCCGTGAGCTTCGCCGCGATGCGCGGCTGCGACTTGGAGTAGTCAAGGCTGATCGCCACCGTGGACCACTTCGGGTTGATCCACACAGCACGGTCCTTGTAGCCGCGCGTCGTGAAGGGCTTGCCGTAGTAGACGCGGCCAGACCCTGCGGAGTTGTACTTGCCGCGGATGCCGTCACCGCGCAGGAGTACCAGACCGAGAGCGTCGCGCGCCGCGATGCTTCCCGGGTCGGCCACGAAGGTGTTGATGCGTGGAAGGTAGTAGCTGTTGGCGGTCTCCGAGGTGAGTGCTGGGAGGACGAAGTCGAAAGCGGAGGCCTTGTAGGACTGGCGCGGGACCGACAGCCGGGAGTATCGCTTCTCGAAGATGAATCGCACAGCCGTGCAGGCTGCTGCTTCGACGGCCTTCTTGCCGAACACGCGTACGGCAGCTGCTTCGCCGGTGATGCGTACGGCTGGGCACCAGTTGACCTTGCTGCCCTTGACCGTCACCTTGCGGGGATGACCGGGCCACACACCGCGTACGGACTCAGGAGCGAGTGCTGCTCTCGCCGGATCTGGCGCGGGCTCAGCGGTGGGTGTGGGCGTCGCCGTTGCTGATTCGCTGGTCGATGGGGTGCTGCTCGCCGTCGGCTTGTCGCCCACAGAACCGTCGGGTGCCGCGAAGCCCATTGCCAGGCTCACCAGCACAACCGCCGTGACTGCACCGGCAAACACCGTCAGCCACTTGGTCTTCACTGCCCCAGCATAAGGGCTGCGGGTGGCGGGCTGTCCTACGGATTGACCGAGATCGAAGAGGTCAGCCGTTCGCCCAGTCGGGGTTCCAGCCCTCGACCTCATCGGCGTTGCGAGTCGCAGGTCCGGTGTAGATCGCCGAAGGACGGATCAGACGACCCGTGCGCTTCTGCTCGAGGATGTGCGCGCTCCACCCAGCCGTACGGGCCGAGGTGAACATCGCGGTGAACATGGGCGGCGGGACTTCGGCGTAGTCGAGGACGATCGCGGCCCAGAACTCGACGTTAGTCTCGAGCACGCGATCGGGGCGACGCTCGCGGAGCTCCTTGAGCGCAGCCTCCTCGAGTGCGATGGCAACCTCGGCACGGGGAGCCTTGAGCTCCTTGGCCGTACGACGGAGGGTGCGGGCGCGAGGATCCTCGGCGCGGTAGACGCGGTGGCCGAAGCCCATGAGGCGTTCGCCGCTGTCGAGGAGCTTCTTGACGTACGCCGTGGCGTCACCGGACTTCTCGACCTCTTCGATCATCGTCAGCACGCGGGCCGGCGCGCCACCGTGCAGCGGGCCGGACATGGCGCCAACAGCGCCGGACAGGGCGGCGGCAACGTCTGCACCCGTCGAGGCGATGACGCGTGCAGTGAATGTGGAGGCGTTCATGCCGTGCTCGGCAGCCGACACGAGGTAGGCGTCGATGGCCTTGGCGTGATCAGGGTTGACCTCGCCGCGCCAGCGGGTGAGCATGCGTCCGATGATCGTGTCGTTCTTGTCGATCTCGGACTGCGGCACCATCGGCTTGCCGACGCCGCGGGCGGCTTGCGCGACATAGGAAAGGACCATGACCGCGGTGCGGGCAAGGTCCTCACGTGCCTGGACGTCGTCGATGTCATAGAGCTGCTTGAGGCCCCAGGCGGGAGCCGTCAGCGCGATCGCGCTTTGTACGTCTGCGCGG
>JAKFCR010000006.1:0-4580 GCA_036676545.1 Aeromicrobium sp.
GCTCCTCAGCTGTAGGCGGACCATCCACGTGCAGTCAGCGCGTCGACCAGGGTGTCGGCGTGTGCCGCAACGACCGTGATCTCGACCTGACCCACACGTCGACCCAGTTCGTGATCGATGCGAATGTCCTCGATGTTGACACCTGATTCTCCCGTATGAGCCATGAGTCGCGACAACTCGCCCGGCTCATCGGGAACTGACACGTAGACGGTCGCAATTTCGGCAACCTGTTCGCCGTGCTTGCCCGGTATGAGCTTGGTGCCGTCCTGGCCCGACTGGAGGACCTTGCCCAGGCTCGAGGTGTCAGTGCCGATGGAGTCGATGACTCGATCGAGGTCACTCCGTACATGTTCGAGCACCCTACGAACCTCGGCTGCGTTGGCTCCGAGGATCTCCTGCCACAGGGCGATGTCGCTGCCAGCGATTCGAGTGACATCGCGCAAACCAGGACCCGACAGCGCGAGGTGATCTTGCGGCGCTCCATGCAGGCGCGCTGCGGTCAGGACGGCAAGGACGTGCGGCACGTGGGACACGACGGCGACAGCACGGTCGTGCGCTTCGGCATCCATCTCCAGCGGTACGGCGCCAACCAGCTCGGCTGTCTCTACGACCCGGGCGACCGACTGCGGATCTGCGCCGGGCAGCGCGGTGACCGCCCACGGACGGCCTTCGAAGAGCCGCGCGTACGCGGCCATCGGACCCGACCGCTCGCTACCCGCCATCGGGTGGCTGCCGACGTATCGTTCGCTGCCCTCCAGCGGTGTGATCTCTGCCTGCAGTGTCGCCTTGACGCTCGCAACGTCGGTGACCGTCGCCTCGGGCCATGTGGCCAGGGCGTGGGCGACGCAGGCGGCGACCTCGGTCGGCGGGACCGCGACAACCACCAGCGCGGGCGCGTCGATGGGCTCAGCCGTACCCGCGCCACGTGCGACGGCAAGCTCGACATTGGACTCGAGGATGTCTTCGAGATGTACCTCGACACCTGCCTCGGTCAGTGCGAGCGCGAGAGATGTGCCAATCAGTCCACAGCCCATGACGAGGACAGGACCGGGGCTCATACCGCCACGCTATCGAACAGTGCGCCGAGCTCCTCGCGAGACAGGTTGCGCATGGCGCCGGAAGCAAGTCCACGCAGATCGAGCGGTCCAAATGCCGAGCGGTTGAGCTCGACCACCGGATGGCCGACCGCGTCCAGCATTCGCCGAACGATGCGGTTGCGACCCATGTGGATGTCGAGCTCGACGATCGACCGCCCGCGCGACCGGTCCTTGACCAGGAAACGATCGACGACAGCGGGACCATCATCAAGCTCGATGCCAGCCTTGAGGGCTGTCGCGACCGTGTCAGCTACCGTGCCCTCGACCAGCGCGACGTATGTCTTGGTGATCTCGAACGACGGGTGCGCAAGCTTGTGGGCGAGGTCGCCGTCATTCGTCAGCAGCAGCAGACCTGACGTGTCGGTGTCGAGGCGTCCAACGTGGAACAAGCGGTCATCGCGACCGGCCACGATCGACGACAGGTCGGGACGTCCGTGCTCGTCGGCCATCGACGTGACGACTCCGCGAGGCTTGTTGAGCAGTACGTACGCGTGGTCATTGGGCGGCGGAATGCGCTTGCCATCGACGCGTATGACGTCGACGAGCGGATCGACGCGCGATCCCATCTGGTCGATGATCTCGCCGTTCACCTCGACTCTGCCGTGGGCGATCATGTCGTCACAGCGTCGACGACTTCCGAGCCCGGCCTGCGCCAGTGCCTTCTGCAGGCGGATCTCAGCCACGATCGTCGGCAGCCTCGGCGCTAGCCTCGACCGACAGGGCGTCGGTCAGGGGCGTCTCGTCGTCCATGTCCCCGAGCTCAGGCAGCAGCGGTGCGATGTCGGGGAGCTCGCTGATGCTGCCCATTCCCATGCGCTCGAGGAAGTAGCTCGTCGTGCGGTAGAGGATGGCGCCGCTCTCGCCGTCCACGTCGGACTCTTCGATCAGTCCACGGGTGACCAGCGTGCGTACGACACTGTCGACGTTGACGCCGCGAATCGCGGAGATCCGCGTACGGCTGATCGGCTGGCGGTATGCCACCACGGCCATGGTCTCCAGGGCTGCCTGGGTCAAGCGCGCCTGCTGTCCGTCGAGGATGAACCGCTCGACGGCGCTCGCGTACTCCTCGCGCGTGAAGAAGCGCCAGCCGCCCGCGACATTGCGCAGCTCGAAGCCTCTTCCCTGTTCCGTGTACTGCTCGGCCAGTGATTTGAGAGCAGTGTCCACGTCGATCGGCGGGTGCCCCACGGCCTGCGCGAGAGTCAGGTGATCCAACGGCTGGTCGGCCACCATCAGGACGGCTTCGAGCGCGGGCAGCAGGTCGAGCATCTCCAGCTCAAGCTCATGGGGTCCGGTGGGCAAGTCGTGCTCAGTCATCTGTGCCTTCAAGTTCGGTGCTCTCTGGGTCATCGCTTGGGGAGTCTTCGGCAACGTGCAGGTCAGGTGCAGGCTCATCGTCGGGTGAGCCCATCGGCTTGTCGAACTCGTCGCCGACATCGATGTCGCCTTCGTCGGTTCCGGTCCAGCGCAGGTGCAGGTCGCCGAGCGGCGTCGCCTGCTCGAAGGCGATCACGCCCTCCTTGAACAGCTCGAGCAACGCGAGGAACCGAGCGACCTTGGTGATCAGGTCCGGGGCATCAGCCGTCAGCGCGCGGAATGTCAGTCCGCGCTCCCTGCGGAGGCGATCGACGATCAGGTGCCCCTGCTCGCGCACGCTCACCGAGGGCGCGTGCAGGTGTGCCAGGGACAGGATCGGCACTGCCTTGGGCTGGAGTGCTGCCGCAGCGAGCACCGCCAACTCCTCCGGGCCGACTGAGATGAGCACTTCGGGCAGCAGCTGGGCGAATCTCGGCTCGAGGCCGACGACGCGCGGGAACCGCCGAGACTCATCGGCCAGCTTCTCCGCCATCACCCCTGCCATCAGCTTGTACGCGCGGTACTGCATCAAGCGGGCGAAAAGCAGGTCTCGTGCTTCGAGCAGCGCCAGGTCCTCTTCGTCCTCAACCTCGGCCTGCGGCAGTAGCCGGGCCGTCTTGAGGTCGAGCAAGGTGGATGCGACCAGCAGGAAGTTGGTCGTCTGGTCGAGGTCGTCGCCCAGCGCCTTGATGTAGGCGATGAACTCGGTCGTCACGGTCGAGAGCGCAACTTCGGTGATGTCGAGCTGGTGCTTGGAGATCAGCTGCAGCAGCAGGTCGAACGGACCCTCGAAATTTGTCAGGTTGACCGAGAAGCCAGCGGGCGCAGATTCATCGACGCCCAGGCTCATGTTTCGCTCAGTCGCCGAGCGACATCGCTGTCGGTGCCGCGTGCCTCAAGGTCGGCCAGCGCGAGCGCCAGCGCAGCACGTACGAACCGTCCGCGATCGACTGTCCGGCCGAGCTCGCTGCGCAGCTTGAGTCGCGCCTGCTCGACGGCCAGCAGCTCAGCGGCCGTGACGTACACCGTCATCTTTTCGTCGTGCTTGACTCGACCACTCGCCGTCGCCGCTTCTTCATCGGTCGCTGGGATGCCGTCGTTCGCGGTGGCGCGGAAAAGCTCGTCCGCGCCGGGCATCGCCGGTCGCTTGCCCGGTCCTCCCGAGGCTCCAGTCACGCGCCGGGGCATCGCACCAAGACCTCTCGCGCGAGTTGCCGGTATGACGCTGAGCCGGGTGAGTTCGTGGCGTACTCGGTAATCGGTTCGCCGGCGACCGTCGAGTCGGAGAACTTCACCGTGCGTCGGATCACTGTGTGGAACACGAGATCGCCCCAGCCCTCGACGAGGGTCTGCAGGACTTCCTTGCCGTGCAGGGTGCGGCTGTCGTACATCGTGCCAAGGAGTCCAATGATCTGCAGATCGTCGTTGGTGCGGTCGCGCACCTTGTCGATGGTGTCCTTGAGCAGCGCCACGCCACGCAGCGCGAAGTACTCACACTCGAGCGGTACGACGACTCCGTCGGCGGCCGTGAGCGCGTTGACGGTGAGCAGGCCGAGTGAGGGCTGGCAGTCGATCAGAACGACGTCGTAATCGTGCAGGATCGGCTTCAGCACCCGTGCGAGCACCTGCTCACGACCGACCTCAGTGACCAGCCGCATCTCGGCAGCGGACAGGTCGATGTTGGACGGCGCCAGGTCGAGGCCCTCGATCGATGTCGGCGTGATGATGTCCTTGATGCCGATCTCGCGGTCCATCAGCACGTGATAGATGCTCTGGTCGAGCTCGTATGCGTTGACGCCCATGCCGACAGTCATCGAACCCTGAGGGTCGAAGTCAACGAGGAGCACCCGGCGACCGGTCTCGACCAGTGCAGCACCGAGGTTGATGGCCGTCGTGGTCTTGCCAACGCCACCCTTCTGGTTGCACATGGCAATCACGGTGGCGGGCAAGCCGGGCTTGCGCTTCTTGGGCTCCGGAAAGTTCGGCAGAGGACGGCCGGTGGGCCCAAGTTCCTTGCTCATCTGGTTCCCTTGCAGCTCGACCGTCGGACGAGCGTCACTCTACCGCCCAGATTCCGTCACTGTGTTGCCCTCGGGTGGGCAGATGCATAAATCTCCCGCAGTTTCT
>JAKFCR010000007.1:0-3524 GCA_036676545.1 Aeromicrobium sp.
CGGGCTCATCGTGCGCGATGAGGCCCGCGGCATCTACGGCTACCAGAACTAGGAGGTGTCATGAGAGCCACACTGAGCGAACTCGGCGCGAGCCTGTCGCGCAACAAGTCCATGACCATCTCATTGGTCGTCACGATGACCGTGTCGCTGCTGTTGGCCGCGCTCGGTCTGCTGATCCAGGGCCAGGCCGACCGTACGGAGAAGTACTTCGGCGATCGCCTTCAGCTGCAGATCAACCTCTGCACCAAGAACTCGCCGAGCTCCAACTGCATCGGTGGTGTCGCCACCGACGACCAGAAGGCTGCCGTACAGGCAGCCCTCCGCGAGAACCCGCAGGTCAAGACATTCGACATCCGTTCTCCGGCCGAGAACTACAGCCAGGCGCGCGAGCTCCTCGGCCAGACCGACACCGGCAAGGCGCAGCTCGAGACCCTCGGTCCTGACGCGTTCCCTGAGTCGTACTTCGTGACGCTGAAGGATCCGCAGAAGTTCGACGGCGTGGTCAGTCAGGTCTCGGGCATGGATGGCGTCGGCAACGTCAACTCTCTCCGTGAGCTGCTCGGACCGCTGTTCGAGATCTTGTCGAAGATGCGCTGGGCTGCGTTGGCGACCTCGCTGCTCCTGATCGTCGCGGCAATTCTGCAGGTGTCCAACACGATCCGTATGACGGCGTATGCGCGCCGACGAGAGATTGGCATCATGCGACTCGTCGGTGCGTCGAGCTGGCACATCCAGCTGCCGTTCATCCTCGAGTCGATGCTGGCGGCGTTGATCTCTGCCGCGTTGGCTGCCGCAGGGCTCGCAGCGTTCATGTACTTCGTCGTGTACGGCTACCTCCGCGACACGCTCGGTGAGATCACGACGTGGGTCAGATGGCAGGAAGCCGGAGTCGTGATGGGTTACACGACCGTGCTGGCGTTGCTCCTGGCGCTGGTTCCGACGCTCGTGATGACTCGCAAGTACCTCGACGTCTGAGCATGGCTGTGACGGCCGATGGTTGGACCCGCTGTGGCCGAGGCCACCAGCATTGGGGACGCGTCGGCGCCGCAGGGCTTCTGCTGATCCACACCGACGACGAGGGCATCGCGCGCTACCTGCTCCAGCATCGATCCCGGATGGTGCAGAAGGGATTGACCTGGGGCATACCTGGTGGAGCGTTGGCTTATGGCGAGACGCCGCTCGAAGGGGCACGCAGGGAGGCCGCCGAGGAGATGCGTCCGGTGCCAGGTGGGCTCGAGCACCGGTTCACGTTCACGGATGACCACGAAGGCTGGGCCTATCACACGGTCGCCATGAGCTCGCCCGAGATGCCGGACACCTCTGGTGGTTGGGAGACCGGAAGCGACGGCTACAGGTGGGTCACTGCCGTCGAGATCGAGCAAGAGCTGAAGCTGCATCCGGGCTTTGCGGCGACATGGCCCGACTTGCTCAAATACCTAAACGGATGACCAGAATGACCTAAAGTCGCTCCTGTCACTTCTTTCACAGGGGTAACACCCACGACAGTCTCGTACGCGAGAAACTTCCCCAAGGTCGAGGTCATGATCCGGTCCAGGCGTAAATCCATCACAGCGGCACTGCTCGCTGTCGCGATGATGTTCGCTGTCTCCAGTCCGTCGGTGGCCGATAAGCAGAGTGACCTGGAAGCGCAGCAGAAGGCTGCCAAAGAAGCCGCCAAGGATGCCAAGAAGGCGCTTGACGGTTCGACCAAGGAGTACGCGGCCGCGGTGTCGGCGCTTCGTGGTGCCCAGGCGATGCTCGACACTGCCCAGAACCAGCTGGGCAGGACGCGCGGACAGCTCGCCGTCGCCAAACAACGTGACGCACAGATGCAGGCGAAGCTCCTCGTCAGCGAGGCCAACCTGGCCAAGGCCATGGCCAAGCTCAAGCAAGGCAAGCTCGAGCTCGCGGAGTCCGAAGCCATCGTCGAGCAGTTCACCGTCGAGAACCTGATGCAAGGCAGTCGCGGCCTCCGCGCGTTCGGTGACCTCCTCCGTGGCGAAGACCCCGCGGAATTCACCGACCAGATGAACCTCAACGACTCCGTCGGCGATGCTCAGCTCGCGACGATGCAGGGTCTCGCGGCGACCAAGGTGATGCTCGAGGTCAAGCGTGACGAGGTGCGGAAGCTTCGTGACCTGGTCAAGAAGCAGCGCGCCGAGGCAGCAGCCAATCTCAAGCGCATGGCCAAGCTGGAGAACAAGGCACAGCAGCAGCGCGACAGGATCTCAGGCCTCGTCGACGCACGCGAGGACGCGCGCCACTCAGCCGCATTGACCAAGCGGGAGGACGAGAAGCGCTACCGCGAGCAGGTGGCCGAAAAGCAGAAGCTCGAGGCGCAGATCCAAGCGCTGATCAACAAGGGCGGGTCCAATCCGGGCGGTGATGGTGGCGGAACGCTGAGTCGTCCGGTCAACGGTCCGATCACCTCGCCGTACGGGATGCGTGTGCACCCCATCACCGGCGTCTACAAGCTGCACGACGGCACCGACTTCGGCGCCGGATGTGGCACACCGATCAGGGCGGCAGCCAGCGGCACGATCCTCAGCCAGTACTACAACGGCGCTTACGGCAACCGCGTCATCCTCAACAACGGAACCATGCGCGGCGTGAACGTCGTCACGACGTACAACCACCTGAGCCGCTTCGCCAAGCGCTCCGGCTCGCACGTCAGCCGCGGTGAGGTCATCGGGTACGTCGGTTCGACCGGATACTCAACAGGCTGCCACCTGCACTTCATGGTGCTCGCGAACGGCAGAACGACCAACCCCGCCGGCTGGCTCTAGGTCCGGCTCACCTCTCGCGTGAGAGCATTGGACTGTGGCTAAAGAGGTTGGGCGCAAGGTTGTTGCGCAGAACAAGAAGGCGCGCCACGACTATCACATCGAAGACACGTTTGAGGCCGGTCTGGTCCTCACCGGAACCGAGGTGAAGTCGTTGCGTGCTGGTCGCGCATCCCTCGTGGACGGATTCGGCGAGGTCGAGCGCGGCGAGGCGTGGCTGCTGCACGTTCACATCCCCGAGTACACGCAGGGCACGTGGACCAACCACGAGACCCGTCGCCGGCGCAAGATGCTGCTGCACCGAACGGAGATCGAGCGCATCGAGCGCCGTACGACCGAGAAGGGCCTGACGATCGTCCCGCTCTCCCTCTACTTCAAGGACGGCCGCGCCAAGGTCGAGATCGCTCTGGCGCGAGGCAAGAAGACGTACGACAAGCGCCACGCCATTGCCGAACGTACGGCCACCCGCGAGGCGGAACGCGACCTCGGTCGCCGCCTCAAGGGCATTCACTAGTGGGTCTGGCCGACGACCAGCTTCCAGCGCTGACCGCCGACCTCGGGATTCCCGGGCTTTTCGACGTCCACGCGCACTTCATGCCGCCGGCGATCCTGGCGAAAGTCTGGGCCTACTTCGACTCAGCCGGGCCACTCCTCGGCCGGACCTGGCCGATCACCTACCGCGGCACCGACGAGGAACGCGTCGAGCAGCTGCGGGCGATGGGCGTCAAGAAGTTCTCATCG
>JAKFCR010000008.1:0-12201 GCA_036676545.1 Aeromicrobium sp.
AGCGCAGGCACCTGGTCGAGCAGCGCATCGAGGTCCGTCATTCCGGGAGCCTAGCGACGCAGACCTCTAAAGGTCTAGACGTAAGAGTCACGTGAGCTCGACTCGGAGCTCGGTGGCGACCTGCGGGCCGACACCGGTCTGGAGGCTGATGCGCGTGCGGTCCGAGCGATAGCGGTCGCGCGCGTACTCCACGACAACGCCCGCCGCCGTGGACGCCTTGCGGGTGACGAGCATCAGCGCGGTTCCGGGCTCGACATCGAGCAGCGATGCGTGCGCGGCCGTCGAGATCTCGGGCTCGAGCCACTCCACCGCAGAGTCGGGGGCGAGGTCATATGCGCTGCGCATAAGTCCGTAGAGCGAGCCGGTCAGCTTGTGGTCGAGCAGACCAGGGAACAGGTGAGCCGGCAGGTACGTCTCTTCCAGTGCGAGAGGCTGCCGGCGCGCAGAACGTACGCGGACGATCTCGATCGCCTGCTGACCTCGGGCAACCTCAAGCCATTCCGCCACGTCCGCATCGGCCTCGACCAGACCCGCGCGTATGACGCGCGCACCAGCCCGTACGTTGGCTCGCCTCATCTGCTCGGTGAATCCGGGCAGACCCGTGAGATCGACTTCGATGCGCGGTTCGCGGATGAAGTTGCCGCCCGACCTGCCACGGCGTCGTTCGATCCAGCCCTGCTGCTCCAGCGAGCCGAGCGCCTGCCGCAGCGTCATTCGGCTCACCCCGAGAGCGGCTGCAAGACCTTCCTCTGGCGGAAGCTTGTCGTCAGGCCGGAGCTTGCCGGCGACAACCCGCGCCAGCAGCCACGACGAGATGCGGGCATGTGACGGTTCATCCGCTGTGGCGTCGAGGTCTGGTTTGTCACCAAGTGCCTCATCGTCAACAGCAAGAACCCTCACATGCCCGTCCTCGTTCGTACCTCCCGCTAGCTAATCGTTGAACGCCTCGATGACAGCCTCGTCGATCGTGTGCTTCGGCCCGGTGAACCACTTCTTGGCCGAGACCTGCCACCAGATCGCCACGAAGAGGATCGTTCCGCCGGCGAGAATCGGTGCGTAGTTCACGAACTTCCAGGCGAAGCCTTCGTTGCCCGGCCATCCCGCGGGATAGAGCGGCAGGATGAAGTAGATGCAGATGATGACGATCTCCGCGACTGCAACGAGGTTCATCCACTTGTACTTCTTGCCCAGCGTCCAGCTTCCTGGCTCGAAGGCATCGCCCATCTTCCAGCGAAGGAAGATCGGGATAGCGAAGGCCAGGTAGAGCCCGATGACGGCGACCGAGACGACGGCGTAGAACGCTGTCGGCAGGATGATCGGCGCCTCTTCCGTACCGAAGTTGACCTCGATCAGAGCCGGAAGGGTGATGAGGCCAGCGATGACAGCCACGAACGCGACCGCGTGTGCAGGCACCTTCTTGTCGTTGACCCTCGACCAGAAGCCGGAGCCGGGGATGGCTCCATCTCGGCTGAACGCGAAGGTCATGCGCGAAGCGCTGGTGAGGCAGGCAACCGTGCAGAACAACTGTCCGGCTGCGGAGATGCCCACCACGATCGTGTGCCACGACTCGGTCAGAGCCTGACCGAGGATGACATCCGATCCATAGAGTCCACTGTTGATCCCATCGGTCACTGCGCCCGGGTCACCCACGGCGAACACCAGGGCCAGGAGAAGGATCCAGCCACCGATCGCGGAGTAGGCAATTGACTTCCAGATCCCCTTGGCTGCGCCCTCGGCCGCGGCTTCGGTTTCTTCCGACAAGTGCGCGGAAGCGTCGAAGCCGGTGATCGTGTACTGCGTCAGCAGGAAGCCGAGCGGCAGCACGAGGAACCAGAACATCACGCCATTGCTGGCTCCACCGTCGTAGCCGGAGTTGTTGATCCGTTCGCTGAAGACCCAGCCGATGCTCTGGTGCTTGTCCGGAACGAAGATCAGGATCGCGATGATCAGCGCAGCGCCCGCAACGTGCCACCAGACCGAGATGTTGTTGACCACGGCCAGCAGATGGCTGGAGAAGATGTTCGCCAAAGCCGCGGCGACCAGGATCACGGCGAAGATGATGAACACGCGCTGAAGGCTGTAGTCCGCGGCCCAGCTGTCGCTGAGCAGGCTGATGAAGATGTCAACGAAGTTGGCACAGCCGTACGCGACTGAAGCCGTCACCGCGATGAGGCCGATGAGGTTGAGCCAGCCGGTGAAGAATCCTGCCGCGGGTCCGCCCATCTTGGAGGCCCACCAGTAGATGCCACCGGAGGTCGGATAGGCCGACACCAGTTCCGACATCGTGAAGCCGATGATGAGGATGAAGATCGAGATGACCGGCCAGCCCCATGAGATCGCAATGGGACCGCCGTTGCTCCATGCTTGGCCGAACGTGGTGAAGCAGCCAGCCAGGATCGAGATGATCGAGAAGGAGATCGCGAAGTTGGAGAAGCTCGACCAGCTGCGGTCGAGTTCCTGCTTGTAGCCGAGCTTCGCGAGTAGCTTTTCGTCCTCGTTGAGTTGATCCGCCATTTAATGCACCCAACTTTCAGTGAAGTTGCTGCATGCTAGCGCGGGCGTTGCCTTTGCATCTAGACCTTTGATACACAAGTTACGAGCCCGACACACGACGGAATCAGTCGCGTCAGGCGACAAATTCTCGTTATTCGTCAGCCGGCTTCGATACAGCCTTCCGGAGCTGGTCGCGCTCGTTCTTGAGTCGCTTCACCTGGTTCTTGCGGCGTGCCAGCCACAGGCTCATCGCCGTGAGGGCGAGTGCAGCAGCCGCTCCGATGACGGCGCCGACCAGGCTCCCGGCGCGGAAGTTGGGAGCGTCGACATCCATGATGCGTTCGCCGGCGTGGGCGGCTTTGCTCGTGCCGAGCACGACGGACAGGGTCAGCCAGTTGGGAGCTGCAAGGAGCAACGCGATGCCGGTGACGATGATCCGCCAGGTCCAGTTGAAGAAGCGACGACGGATCTGGACCAGGAGCAGTAGCGGTACGAACGTGAACACGAATCCGTAGAACAGCCCCCACAACGTTCCGTCGGTGAAATCACCCTTGACCTGGTCGGCTACCCGTTGCGCCCACCAGCGCGGGAAGAAGGCGGCCGAGACACGGAAGGCGATGTACGCCGCCGCGACAGCGACCAGGACCAGCACGATTCGCAGGACCCAGTTGGTCCCGTCCCCATCGGGGGCATCGACCTGCCCAGCGGGCTCAGCTCCGCCAGCTGGAGCCTGCTTCTCGGGGTCAACCTTGCTCGGCTCTGGCGTTTCGGCCTCGTCCTGGGTCATGGCCACATCATGGCATCACCGCACGGTGGTCGCCACGCGTCACAGACTGGCGAGAATCTCCCACTCCGCCTTGCCAACGGTGCCGGTCTGCTCACGGCCGTGGTCGGCCTGGAGCTTCTTCACGGCCGCCACCGTCAGAGGGCCGAAGTATCCATTGCGGTCCACAGATAGGAGCCTGAGCGCCAACTGAAGGAACTTCGTCGCCTTGCCTGCCGATCCCTGGCGCAGCGTCAGGCCGGAATAGTTGGCAAGCCCATAGTCGGCCGCCCGGACCGATGAGTACCCGGCCGTGACGTCATCGGTCATCTTGGATCGGATCAGCGACGCCCAGGTCGGTATGTCGAGCGACCCGGTCACCGGCAGGTCGTGCGCACGCTGGTAGTCACGAACGGCAGACCTCGTGGTCTGGTCGAAAATCTTGGTTTGACTGATCTTGAGCGCCGCCTGCGCCTCAACGACAGTGCTCGCTCGCGAGCCCAGCTCGACGATTGAGTAGGGATGCTTGCGCACCAGGCTGACAGTTCCAGGGCACGGCGTAAGACGTGGGCTCGAACGCGTGACCCCCGGTTGAGACGTGAAGACGGCGCATGGCCCGTAGTCGGTTGGTTGGACGGCTCCGGTCCAGAACGAGGTGTTGCCTCGCGCCCCGTTCCAGCTGAACGAGATGTGGATGTGATCCGTATGACCTGAGCTCGAGCGCCAACCATCTGCCTCGCGGTAGACGGCCCAGATCATCTTGTTGTGGATCACGTACATGATGCCGAGGCGCTTGGCGTTTTCGCCGTGGTTGGCGGTGAGCCATGCCAGGAAGTCACCTGCCGCCCGCTTCTCGGAGGCATCGTTGACGTTGACCATCCAGTCCCATGCGCGACCGTCGGCGTGCTCCGACGTGCCTTCGTTGCACGTGCGAGCGGTGTTGCCGGCACCACCCTCTGCGTACGTCTTGAGCACCAGCTCACGCAGCTTGGCGACACCCAAGGGGGTGCCGGGTTGGCAGGCGATCTGCGGGACATAACGGGGAGTTGCATCGAGCGCCTCGGGCAGCGTCACCGGAGGCTGGAGACCCTTGGGACTGGTCGGGAATGGCACTGGATTCGCTGCGAAAGCAGGCGAGAACAACCCAGTGCACACGATGGCCGCCAATACGCACAACGAAAGTCTGCGACGCACGATTGCATTTCCTTCCCGAGACAGTTTCTCCATCATGCGTCCCATCCGTCACATGCGCCACCAAAACCGGCGAAGTCTGCCGCATACGGCTGAGATAGGTTCGAACCGTGCGAATCGCGACCTGGAACGTCAACTCCATCCGCAGCCGCATCGACCGCGTTGTCGCCTGGCTCGAGGCGAACGACGTCGATGTCCTGGCCATTCAGGAGACCAAGTGCCGCGAGGACCAGTTCCCCGGCCTCGAGCTGTCGGCCTTGGGCTATGAGTACGTGCATTTCGGACTCAACCAGTGGAACGGCGTCGCGCTGATCTCACGCGTAGGCCTTGAGGACGTCGCTATGTCGTTCGCCGACGACCAGCCGCACTTCGGTGACCCGCCAGCGCTTGAAGCGCGATCGATAGGTGCGACCTGCGGAGGCGTCCGCATCTGGAGCTTCTACGTGCCCAACGGCCGTACGCTCGACGACCCGCACTACACCTACAAGCTTGCCTGGCTCGAGCGGTTGCACGCCGCCTCCAGCCAGTGGCTTGCCGATGACCCGCAGGCGCAGATCGCATTGGTCGGTGACTGGAATGTTGCACCGACCGACGAGGACGTATGGGACATGTCGGTCTTCGAGGGCCACACCCACGTCTCGGTTCCCGAGCGCGAGGCATTCTCCGCGATCGTCGACGCGGGATACGCCGACGTCGTGCGGCCGCACACGCCCGGACCGGGCGTCTACACCTATTGGGACTACCAGCAGCTGGCGTTTCCCAAGAAGCGCGGACTGCGAATCGACTTCATCCTGGCTTCGCCTGCACTGGCTTCGCGGGTCGAGTCAGCGTTCATCGACCGCGAGGAGCGCAAGGGCAAGGGCCCGAGCGATCACGCACCTGTCGTCATCGACCTCAGCTGACAACCGGCCCGATAGCCTGACGACCATGCCCGACCAGACTGCCGCCCTCGCCGAGGCTCGCGTCTTCGGAGTCCAGCCCGGATCGAAACGATCGCTCCTTGGGCCAATCCGAGGGCGCCGATGAACACGGCCGAACTCACGCTGGTCGTCGTATCCGATGTCGGCACGAAGTCTGTACTGCCGCACCTCGCCGGATTGGCAGAGCACGAGGCATTTCCCCGGATCACAGTCTCGCTGGTCGTGCGCTCTGGCGAGCTCGACCGCGCCGCCCTGAGTGCGACGGCACCCTGGGTTTCGATCATTGAGTCGCCCAGCCAGCCACTGACGCTCGCCGATGCCGTTGCGATCGCCTTGCCGACAGTCTCAACCCGCTTCGTGATGTTCACCGACACCGCCATCGCCGGGCAAGGCACACTCGACAAGGTCATCGATCGAGGCCACGCGTCCGCTGAAGAGTTCGGACTCGTCGATGCGCCCTTCCCCCTCCTGACCCCGATCGGCTGGTCCGAGGAGACCATCACCGACGCCTACCGAACCTGGCTCGAAGAGCGTGGCTCCGAGTTCGTCGACGCTCGATGGAGCGACCTCGACGGCTACATCCGGATGCTGCCCCTACGCAACCTCCAGGCACGCCTCGACGGTGTTGACGTACTGGATGGCGGAACGGTCCTTCGCATCACCGGCCAGTGCCGACGCGGTGCTACTGACGGTACGGAACCTCCCGATCACCAGATGAAACTCCTCGTGATCGACGCGGATGAACAGGTCGTCGCCCGTGCCGACACGCGGCCCACGCCACGCATCGAAGCCGGGCTCGTCCGATGGACCGGGTTCATCGCGGACGTGATGGTCGCCGATCTACCTCTCGGCACGTCAACCATGGACATTGAGTTCGCGGCGCCACCCGGTCACGAGAACGTTCGCGTACCGGTCAAACCAGCACCCGGCGCGCTCGCCGCCTCCCGGCCGTACGAGAGTGGCGGACGTCGCTTCCAGTTCTTCCCGGTCCGCGGCTCAGGACGCGCAGAATTCGTCACCCAATCGACGAACGCAACTCTGGCGCGATTCCGGTGGAGCTGGACGATGTTGCGCCGCGATCTCGGGGCAATGCTGCGACGCCGCCCATTCGCCTGGACGCGCGTGATTCGAGCAGTCACCCGTCCGCTGTTCTGGCGGAGGACGATCTGGCTCGTCGGAGAGCGGCCCGACACTGCCCGGGACAACGGCTACCACCTGTACTCCTACCTCCGCCGTGAACGGCCCGACATCGACGCCTATTACGTGCTCGAGCGGACGAGCGCACAGTACGGGCAGATGTCCGAGCTCGGTCGCGTGATTCCGCACTCCTCGTGGAGGCACCGCCTGCTGATGTACCACTCTGCGGTGTTCGTCAATGCCTATTCGCTGACCCACATGCTGCCGCGGCAGTGGAGCAAGGCACTCTACGTCCGCCACTTCGCCTGGCGAGTCGGCGCCTTCCGGGTCTATCTCAAGCACGGAATTCACATGAATCCCAAGGTGCTCAAGCGCCAGCAGACGGGGTTCGACCTGTTCCTCACGGCGAGCCAGCGAGAGAGCGTGGCGGCGCGCGAAACATCCGGATACGACCGCCAGATCGTTCCGACGGGCCTGCCACGATACGACGCGCTGATTCCGACACCTCCCAGCCGCACGATCCTGTTCATGCCGACTTGGCGGATGTACCTCGTCCCGCGCCTCTTCAGCACCGAGACGGAGACGAAGGTTCCATTCGAGGGCTCGACCTACCAACGCTTCATGCACGACTTCCTGGGCAGTCCTCGCCTTCACCGGCTGCTCGCGGAGCATGACTATCAGTTCGAGTTCATGCCGCACTACAACATGCACGCCCACCTCAAGCAGATGCCGCTCGCGAGTGACCGGCTCACGGTTCTCGACGGGTCCGCGCCCGACATCCAGGACATCATGCGCCGTTGTGACCTGTTCCTGACTGACCATTCATCAGTTCACTTCGACCTCGCCTATCTCGGCACACCTCTGATCTACACGCACTTCGATGACGAGGAGTACTTCGGAGGGCACGCACACACCTCGTGGTTCTCGCATGAGCGGGACGGATTCGGCCCTGTCACGCACGACGTCGAAGGCACGATCGATGCGATCGAGCGCTACGTGTTGAACGGCTGCGTACGTGAGGACGAGTACACCCAGCGAGCCAACGAGACGTTCATATTCCACGACCGCGACAACTCACGACGCGCGGTCGAGGCGATCGACGATCTACTGCAGACTCGCGGTGTCAGCTGAGCCGAGGCGCCACTCCCTGCCGAATCGACCATTCGTCGCCTTGAAGAGTGCGGCGGCGAGCTGAGGCTCGGCACTGTCAACGTACGTGCGCGTGATGTGCGTGCCCTGCCGGTAGACCAGCACATTGCCGATGACCGTGGCGCACCGATCTCGGTCAGGGCAGATGACGTCGGTCATGTCGATGATCCCAACGCCGGGGACCTCGGCCGCCGCCTTGCGTTGTGTTGGCGCCCCCGATCGGGCGATGGCGGCAGCCTTGTCGAAAGCGCAACGCGGAAGATCGCGTGGATGTTGGGCGACACACTCATAGACCGGTTGGTTCAGCGGCTCCGGATTGTCCAACAGCGTGACCAGCGGGATACCTGCGTCAGTGATCTGGCGCCAGTAGCGAGCAGTTCCGTCGACCATGGCGTCCTGTGTCAGCGCAGATTCGCCAGACTTCCCTTCTGGTAACGCTGTTCCTCGACGATGGCCGGAGATGACCAGGTCGGGGTGCAGGTCGAGAATCGTCTTCAGGGCGGCTCGACCCCACTCGCGGCAACTCCGCTCATCCTTGCCCGCATTGTTGGCATCAGTGAATGAGCAAGCCGACTTGGTGATCTGGAGAAGTCGCCAGCCTTCCCGCTTGCCGAGGTCGGACAGAGCCGTCTGCCACTGCACGATCTTCGAGTCGCCCACGATCACGACGCTCCGCTTCGCATCAACGTCGCCGAACGTACAGACCTCGACCTTCGAGTCCCCCACCGCAACCTGGCATCCGGGCTTCGTGTCGTACTGGGGTGGGCGGTCCCGGGGTGCGTCGACCGCGAGTGGGCGCATCTCGTCGACCGCCTTGATGTCACTCCAGACTTTGCCGGCGTTAGCTGGATCGCTCAGCGCCTGGGCGCCGACACTATCCGCCCGGGGCGCCTCCTTGACGACCGTGCCGATCGCCACCGACGCATTGAGGGCAAACCCGATCCCCACACCCAACGCCGTCAACGCCGCACCCATCCCCAATGCCCGTCCAGTTGGCTTGAAGAACGTGCCGAAACGGACTGGGTTCTCAATGAACCGATGACACAACCACGCCGGAACGACCGACAGAATCATCAGCAGCACGGTCCAGCGCAGTTGCAGATCCGGGTACTTCGCCTGCGCGGCGACCAGGATCGGCCAGTGCCACAAATAGAGCGAGTAGGACAAGCCACCGATCCACACCATCGGCGCTGTACTGAGCAGGTGCTGCGGCGAGCCGGGGGTCACGGCGATTCCGCTCGCGATCACAGCCGCAGCGCCCAGAACCGGCACGAGGACGTGGGCACCGGGCCAGGTGGTCGAGCCGCCGAAGGCGAACACTGCGTACGCGATGGCGGCCAACCCGACCCAACCGGCAGCGGCGCGCATCACGGCTGGCAACCGAGCGACGCGCGTCGCCGAGAGCGCCAGTAGCGCTCCGATGCCCAGCTCCCAGATCCGCGTCGTCGAAACGAAAAACGCCGTGCCTGGGTTGCTGTGGGACTGCTGGACCGAGAAGACAAATGACGTCGCCGTCACGATGCCGAGCAGAGTGAACGCGCCGAGCCGCCACCGTCGCGCCGCAACCAGCGCGACCACCAGCATCAGCAGCGGCCAGACGACATAGAACTGCTCCTCGACCGAGAGCGACCAGTAGTGCTGGACGGGTGATGCGCCCACATCCTCGGCCAGATAGTCAACCGAACGATCTGCGAGGCGCCAGTTGACGACGTAGAGAGCCGCCGAGACGATGTCGCCGCTGAAGTCGGTGCGCTGCGTGATTGGCAGCCAGATGTAGGTGACGAGGGCGGAGAACAGCAGGACTGTGGCGCTGGCCGGCAGCAGGCGGCGAGCGCGGCGGGCCCAGAAGCGCCCGAGCGCGACGCGACCCGTGCGGGACACCTCACGAGCCAGAAGGCCCGTGATGAGAAAACCGGACAGAACGAAGAAGACGTCGACGCCGACGAAGCCGCCCGAGAACCACGGCAGACCCGCATGGAACGCCAACACCACACCCACGGCGATCGCCCGCATACCCTCGATATCGAGGCGCAACAACCGACCATGGTCCTCACGCACCACCTCGTCGGTGCGCGTTGTCGCGTCGACTGCCTCCCCGCGCGTCACTTGGCTCCGAACAAGCCGCTTGTGGCGCGCCACAAGGAAGCCGAGAGCTGCGGTCTGGCGCTGTCAACGTACGTACGCGTGATGTGCGTTCCCTGCCGGTAGACCAGCACATTGCCGATGACAGGGGCACAACGATCCGTGTCAGGGCAGGTAAAACGGGTCATGTCGACGATGCTGACGCCGGGCACCTGCTCGGCGGCCTTGCGCTGCGGGGCAGCACCGGACCGGGCTATCGCTCCAGCCTTGTCGAACGCGCACGCCGGCAAGTTATTGCCTTGTCGCGCCACGCACTCATAGACGATCTCGTCTGGAGCGGGTCCCGGGTTGTCCAGAAGCGCCACGACCGGGATGTCAGCGTCCACGAGTCTGGACCAGTAGTCGACGAGCCCGGCTTGCATCGCCGACTCAGCCGAAGGACCAGTCGTGCCACGCAGCCGAGCCGTTGCGTGTCGATGAGACGCAATCACCAGGCTTGGCTTGATCGTCAGGATCTGCGCCATGACCGCCTCGCCCCAGGCGTGACAATTGTCGCCCTCCGGACCCCCTCGCTGAGCCGCGGTGAACGGACAAGCGGACTTGGCGAACTGCACCAGCTTCCAGCCCTGGGCCTTCGCAATCGAACTCAGCGCGGTCTCCCACTGGAGCATCTTGGAGTCGCCGACGATCACGACGGTCCGTGTGCCCGACAGGTCACCGAACGAGCACGCAACCGGCGCACTAACGCCATCGCGCACTTGGCACTCGCGTTGGTTGTCGTACTGGGGTGGGCGGTCCCGTGGTGCGTCGACCGCAAGTGGGCGCATCTTGTCGACAGCCTTGATGTCACTCCACACCTTCCCGGCATTGGCCGGGTCACTGAGCGCCGCCGCACCAACACTGTCTGATGCTGACGCCTCCTTGACTACCGTGCCGAGCGCGACCGAGGCGTTGAGACCAAACCCAATCCCAACACCCAACGCCGTCAACGCCGCACCCATCCCCAATGCCCGCCCAGTCGGCTTGAAGAACGTGCCGAAACGGACCGGGTCCTCTATGAACCGGTGGCACAGCCACGCTGGCACAACCGAGCCAATCATCAGCAGCACGGTCCAGCGCAGTTGCAGATCCGGGTACTTCGCCTGCGCGGCGACCAGGATCGGCCAGTGCCACAAGTAGAGCGAGTAGGACAAGCCGCCGATCCACACCATCGGCGCTGTGCTCAAGAGTCGCTGCGGTGAACCTGAAGTCACAGCGATCCCGCTCGCGATCATCGCAGCCGCACCCAGAACCGGCACGAGGACGTGAGTCCCGGGCCAGGTGGTCGACCCATCAAAAACCACCACCGCATACGCGATCGCAGCCAGCCCGAGCCAACCACCCACCGCCCTGACGGCGCTCGGGAAGCGAGCCACCCGGGCAGCCGACAACGCCAGCAGTGCTCCAACACCCAGCTCCCAGATCCGCGTCGTCGAAACGAAAAACGCCGTGCCTGGATTGCTGTGGGACTGCTGGACCGAATAGGCAAACGAGGCGACTGTGACAAGCCCGAGCACACCGAACGCACCAAGCTTCCATCGCTTGGCGGCAACCAAGGCAACGATCACCATCAGCAGAGGCCAGACGACGTAGAACTGCTCCTCGACCGACAACGACCAATAGTGCTGCACCGGCGAAGCGCCAACATCCTCAGCCAAGTAGTCGACCGACCGATCAGCAAGACGCCAATTGACCACATACAACGCCGCCGAGACGATGTCGCCACCAAAATCCTGCCGCTGAGTTATCGGCAACCACACATACGTCACCAACGCCGAGAACAGGAGAACCGTCGCGCTAGCCGGAAGCAACCGCTTGACCCGCCGCGCCCAGAAATTCGCTATGCGAACGCTGCCCGTCCTGCCCACCTCACGCGCCAACAAACCCGTGATCAAAAAGCCCGACAACACAAAGAACACATCAACGCCCACAAACCCACCGGAAAACCACGGCAGACCCGCATGGAACGCCAACACCACACCCACGGCAATCGCCCGCATACCCTCGATATCGAGGCGCAACAACCGACCATGATCCTCACGCACCGCAGCGGGACGCTGTCGACGTGCTCGGAGCATCGGTGCCGGTTTCCAATCTGCTGCGGGGGAGGGCACGTCTTCGGTGGAGACCGCCCAGCGTTCAATGCTCACGTCATTGGAGCGCGCGAAGAGCCGCCGGTCAGAATACCCGACGGCCAGCGCGCGGCCCGAATCCTCGCCTCGGGTCTGGCCTCGCCGGCCGTGTCGTTCCGATGCCCGTAATTGGTGGGCGTTCGCCCTATTGGGGTAACCTTCCGCAGGCAGCAACCCACCTCGAAGGAGCCTGCTTTGTCCATCGACATGGCCATCATTGGTCTCGGTTACGTCGGGCTCCCGTTGGCTCAGCAAGCGTCCCGTTCCGGCCTCAGCGTCGTCGGCTTCGACGTCA
>JAKFCR010000009.1:0-14638 GCA_036676545.1 Aeromicrobium sp.
GAGAGCCATGGGGGCTCGTCCCAGCCGAGTGCTGCGAACATACGGGCCATCGAGGCGAACGCCTCGTCGACCGTTTCGATCTCAGTCACCCACACGCTGATCCCCGCAGAGCGCAGTCGCTCGACGTCGAGCTGCCGGTTCTCCTCGCGGTTGGCCAGCACGATGTCGGGCTCCAGGGCCGCAATCAGCGCTCGGTCTGGGTTCTTGGTCCCGCGTACCCGTGGCACATCGAGGTCGGCGGGATGGGTGCACCAGTCGGTGGCGCCGACCAGCGCGTCAGGGCGAGTCGCTGCGATCGCCTCCGTCAGCGACGGTACGAGGGACACGACGCGGCGTGCTGGGCGAAGGATGTCCACCGGATGCCCGAGGTCATCCTTCGCCTGCGCCATGCATTCACCCTAGGCGTGATGCCCCGGTGCATCGCTGCGAGTGTTGTCATCGCGGTCGACCACGGGCTCGGCGACGCGTTCGCTGCTCTCGTCGAAGTCGGGGTCGATGCGGTCCGCCTCCGCAAGGCGCTCGCGGGCATCCTCACTCAGCGAGGCGGCTGCCTTCTGCTCTGTCTGGGCGCGCCGCTCCAGCTCCTCGGCGCGGACCTTTGCCTCCTCGACCTTGGCCCGCGTCGCCGCTGCCTCGGTCTCGCGCTCCCGGACCTCCTCCTGGGCTGCCCGTGCCTGCTCGCGAAGCTCAGCCGCTTCGTTGCGACGGTGCTCTGCGCTCTTGCCGCGTCCCAACGCTGCGATCAGCGCGCCGATGACCAGCACCGCGACCACGGCGATGATGGCCCACATCCACCAGTCGATGTCTTCCATGTCGATCTCCCTCTCCTCCGTCAACGCGGGCCGGGGGCGGCCGCGTGATCGTAGGAGACGTACCCAGAATCGGGATCGTCACTCAGGAGCGCTTGCGCAGACCCATCGCGCCACAGACCGGCGCGTCCCAGCCGAGCGCATCGCCGGCGTCGATCTGCAGGTCGAGCGCTTCGCCGATGGCAGGTGGCAGATCGATGGAGGCACGACTCGTCATGCTGACGTGCACCAGGGTTGCCTCCTGGGTGCAGGCCAGCGTCTGCTTCTCCTGGTCGACGACGAACGACATACCGTGCAGGACGCGGGAAGAGCGCTCCAGCAGCCGGGTGTGCACCGTGAATCGCTGGCCCAGCCGGAGCTCACCGAAGTAGCGCATGTGCTGCTCGACCGTGAACATGCTCTGCTGGTGCGTCTCGATGTATTCCTCGCCGAGACCGGCCGTGATCGTGGCCTTCCAGAGCGCATGTGAGCAGATCCGGAAGTAGTCGCCGATGTTCATGTGCCCGTTCTCGTCGATGAACTCATCGGGAACGGTGCGGTCAAAGATGGCTGGAAGCTGGACGATCTGCTCGTACGTGGGGAGGCTGTTCACGCTGCGACGATACTGGCCGCGTCATCCTCCGAAGGAGCCGACCGCTCGAGCGATGACGAGCAACGACGTGAACAGTGCTGCTGTTGCCTCGATGCCCATCAGCATCTTGGCCCGGGTTGAAAGCGGCATCGTGTCGGTCGGACTGAACGCGCTCGAGTTGGTCAGCGACACGTACAGGTAGTCGGGGAAGGTGGGGATCCACCCGGAGTTCTTGCTCGCTGACCCAGCCACCTCGGCGACGTTGTCGTGGTTCTCGTCCTGCGAGAAGCGCCAGTCGGCGGCTTGCATCTCGGCGTGGGTCTTGACGCGGCGAGCCACCGGCCCGCCGCGATCGAGCTCCCAGAACAGCAGCCCGAAACCGATCACTCCGGTCAGCCACACCTGACCTGCTGCGATGAGCAAGGGGCCGGCTTCGGTGCCCTTCTCCGTCATCGCGTCCACCAGCATCCCCAGCGCGACTAGATTGGAGACGATCACGAGCGACGACAGGACGATCGACGCCTGCCGGGACCACCGGGTTTCCTTGGTCATCCGGGTCGGGTTCGTCGCGATCAGTGCGATGAGCAGCGCCACCTCGATGGCCGGGATCACGTAGCGAGGGCCGATCAGCAGAGTCTTGGGCAGCAACGCATACGCGGCAATCGCGATGACGACCGCGACGGCCGGTGGCAGGCGATGCTCACCCTTGGCGTTGCGGCGCCCTTCGAGCTCTTCCTTCTTGCTCATGGGCAAACGTTAGACCCGCATCGCGGAAGGCGCCTGTCAGACGTTGCGGCGGTACTGTCCGCCGACCTCGAAGAATGCCTCGGTCACCTGCTGGAGCGAGCAGACCCGGGCAGCGTCCATCAACGCAGCGAAGACGTTCTCGTGGTTGATCGCGGCGTGCTTGAGCTTGTCGATCGCCTCGGCAGCCTCGACGCTGTGCGTGGCGTGGAACTCCTGTACGCGCCGCAGCTGGGACGACTTCTCGTCCTCGGTCGCGCGGGCCAGCTCGACGGGGTGTGCCTCGCGCTCGGGGTGCGGGTTGAGGAACGTGTTGACGCCGACGATCGGCAGCGAGCCGTCGTGCTTGCGCTGCTCGTAGAGCATCGACTCGTCCTGGATCCGCCCACGTTGGTAGCCAGTCTCCATCGCCCCGAGCACGCCGCCGCGCTCGTTGATGCGGTCGAACTCGAGAAGCACGGCTTCCTCGAGGAGGTCGGTGAGCTCGTCGATGATGAACGCGCCCTGGGTCGGGTTCTCGTTCATCGCCAGGCCCCACTCGCGGTTGATGACGAGCTGGATGGCGAGCGCGCGACGTACGGACTCCTCGGACGGGGTCGTGACCGCTTCGTCGTAGGCGTTGGTGTGGAGGCTGTTGGCGTTGTCGTAGATCGCGATCAGGGCCTGCAGCGTCGTACGGATGTCGTTGAAGCTCATCTCCTGCGCGTGAAGGGAGCGACCCGATGTCTGTACGTGGTACTTCAGCTTCTGCGAGCGCTCGTTGGCGCCGTACTTGTCGCGCATCGTGATGGCCCAGATGCGGCGGGCGACGCGGCCGAGCACGGAGTACTCGACGTCCATGCCGTTGGAGAAGAAGAACGACAGGTTGGGCGCGAAGTCGTTGATGTCCATACCGCGGGCGAGGTAGGCCTCGACGTACGTGAACCCGTTCGCCAGAGTGAACGCGAGCTGGCTGATGGGGTTGGCCCCGGCTTCGGCGATGTGATAGCCGGAGATGCTGACGGAGTAGAAGTTGCGCACCTGGTTGGCGATGAACCATTCCTGGATGTCGGCCATCATTCGCAGGCTGAACTCAGTGGAGAACAGGCAGGTGTTCTGGCCCTGGTCCTCCTTGAGGATGTCGGCCTGGACCGTTCCGCGTACGTTCTGCATCGCGAACGCCTTGAGGGCTGCCTGCTCCTCGGCATCGGGCTCGCGATCGTGTTCGGCGCGGAACAGGTCGACCTGCTGGTCGATGGCGGTGTTGAGGAAGAACGCCAGCACGGTCGGTGCCGGGCCGTTGATCGTCATCGAGACCGATGTCGTCGGCGAGACCAGGTCGAAGCCGTCGTACAGAGCCTTCATGTCGTCGAGCGTCGCGACGGAGACGCCCGAGGTGCCGACCTTGCCGTAGATGTCAGGGCGCAGATCGGGATCGCGGCCGTACAGGGTCACCGAGTCGAAGGCCGTCGACAGCCGCGTTGCTGCACCGTCCTCCGAGAGCAGCTTGAAGCGCCGGTTCGTACGGAACGGGTCGCCCTCGCCGGCGAACATACGAGCCGGGTCCTCGCCGTCGCGCTTGAACGGGAACACGCCTACCGTGAACGGGAAGTGGCCCGGCAGGTTCTCCTTGCGCCAATACGTGACAAGGTCACCGTGGTCGACGTACTTCGGCAGGCTGACCCGGCGCACCTTGGTGCCCGACAAAGACTCGCGCGTCAGCTGGGTCCGGTTCTCCGTATCGCGGATGTTGACGACCATCTCGTCGCCTTCGTACGACTCGACGACGGCAGGCCAGCTTTCGATCTGCGCGCTGACGTCGGCGGGCAGTTCCTTGCGCGCTCCCGCGAGCAACGCGTCCAGCTCGTCAGATGTCAGCTCCTGTGAGACAGCCTCGAGGCGCTGTACGCGGCGGGCCTGCTCGGCGAGCTTCTCGGTCGTTGCGTGATAGCTGCGGATCGCCTCGGTGATCTCCGAGAGGTAGCGAGTGCGCTCCGGCGGTACGACCTGGTCGATGCCGCTGGAGTGACGTACGTCGGCGATCGGCAGGATGCCGGGTGAGACATCGAGGCCGGCGGGGGCGAGCAGGGAGATCAGGTGTTGATAGAGCGCAGTGACGCCGTCATCGTTGAATGTCGCGGCCGAGGTGCCGAACACCGGCATGTCCTCGGGCTTCTTGCCGAAGGCCTCGCGGTTGCGTACGAGCTGGCGGCCGACGTCGCGGAGTGCGTCCTTGGCGCCGCGGCGCTCGAACTTGTTGATCGCGACGATGTCGGCGAAGTCGAGCATGTCGATCTTCTCGAGCTGGGACGCGGCACCGAATTCCGGCGTCATCACGTACATCGAGCAATCGACGAACGGAACGATGGCGGCGTCACCCTGGCCGATACCTGGCGTCTCGACGATGACCAGGTCGTATCCCGAGGCCTTGAACAGGTCGATGACGTCGGGCAGGCACTCGGGGACCTCGTGGTTGCCGCGGGTCGCGAGCGAGCGGAAGTAGATGCGGTCGCCGTCGAGCGAGTTCATGCGAATACGGTCGCCGAGCAGGGCGCCACCACCGCGGCGGCGAGTGGGGTCGATCGCGATGACGCCGATACGGAGCTTGTCCTGCTGGTCGAGGCGGAAGCGTCGAACTATCTCATCGGTCAGCGATGACTTGCCCGAGCCGCCCGTACCGGTGATACCGAGCACCGGTGTACCGGATGCGGCAGATGCTTCACGGATCTCGGTGAGGAACGCGTCGTCGAGTTTTCCAAGCTCGGCGCCGGTCACAGCACGTGAGAGCGCCCCGCGCTCGCCGGAGCGTACGGCGTCGACAGTCGGCTTCGACTCCTGCCACAGATCGGTGTCGCAAGCCTCGATCATCGTGTTGATCATGCCGACGAGGCCGAGGCGCTGGCCGTCCTCTGGCGAGAAGATCGTGACGCCAGCCTTGCGGAGGCGCTCGATCTCTTCGGGCACGATGACACCGCCGCCACCGCCGTAGACCTTGATGTGGCCGGCGCCGCGTTCGCGCAGCGACTCGGTGAGGTACTCGAAGTACTCGACGTGTCCGCCCTGGTAGGAGCTGACCGCGACACCCTGGACGTCCTCGTCGACCGCCGCGTCAACGACCTCGGCAACCGAGCGGTTGTGGCCGAGGTGGATGACCTCGGCGCCCTGCGACTGGAGGATGCGGCGCATGATGTTGATCGATGCGTCGTGGCCGTCGAAGAGTGCGGAGGCGGTGACGAAACGTACGGGATGCTTCGGCTGGTGCAGGACCATGGTTACCAAATTAGTAGGTCGTCCTACTAAATGCGAATCCACCTAGTATGTGTGCATGGCCGAGGGTGACGAAGTGCTACCGAAAGTTCGGCCCGGCATCTTCTTCACGCCTCCTGCACCGCTGCCTCGTGGTCGGCACGGCCTGGAGCGGTCAGACATCGTGGCGGCGCAGCGCGAGAGGCTACTGATCGCTGCTACTGAGCTGCTGGCCGCCCGCGGCTATGGCAGCTTGTCGGCTAAAGAGATCTGCAGCAGGGGAGGGGTTTCGCTCACAGCCTTCTACGAGTGCTTTGAGACCAAGGAAGATTGCGTCTTCGCCGCTTATGACAGATTCATCGAGGTGCTGGTGACTCGCATGCTCGCCATCACTGACGATGACGATGCGTGGGAGCAGTACATCTGGGCGATCGTGCGTGAATACCTCGACGTGCTGCGTTCCGACCCCGTGGTGGCGCGGGCATTCCAGGTCGAGATGGATGCGCTGGGAGCCGTCGCTCGCGAGAAGCGTCGCGAAGCATTGACCGGGCTCGCGCAGTTGGCCTACGACCTTTTCGAGGAGCGAGCCCCCACGCGGGTTGCTGACCTGCCGGTCGATGCATACCTCACTGTCGTCTACGGAATTCGCCAGCTCGCATCGGACGCGATCGATCGGGGTGATGTGAGCCTCGCGACGCTGTCGTTGGACGGCGAAGCGTGGCTGGCGAGATTCATGGGGGCCGACATTGCCCCGAACCGGCATTCGTAGGCCGCGCGTAACCTTGTGAGCCAGGTCTCGTTATTGAAGTACGGATGCGTACTTCAATCGCATCCCTGAGTGCGAGGGTGCAGACATGCAGACGAAAACGATGAGAATCCGACTCACCAGGACGCTTCTGCCCGCGGTGCTCGTGCTCGCGATGATTGCGGTCGGTGGCGGGGCGGTCGCTGGGACAACCGCTCCGTCGCCGGCCTCGAAGATCAAGCCTGTGAAGCCTGCCGCCCTCGCCAGCCCTGACCTGATGCCTTCCACCAAGGGCCTCATGTCCACTGTGCGTGATCTGGTTGCGATGGCTCCACGCGCGACGGGAACACCCGGCGGGAAGCAGGCGGCCTATTACGTAGCGCGCCGGTTCAAGGCGGCAGGACTCAAGGACGTCCATTTCGAGACAGCCGAGGCTTTCAGCTGGAAGGCCAGCGGCGCCAGCCTGAAGGTCGGCGGCAAGAGCGTCTCCAGCACGCCGATCGAGCACTCGTTCATCAAGAGCGCGACGCAACCCAGCCACCGGACGCTCGGACCAAAGGGCTTGACTGCACCGATTGTCGACATCGGCTCTGCTTCGAAGGCGCCCGCATCGGTGAAGGGCAAGATCGTCATGTTCGACCTCAACTTCGAGCTGCCGCTTGCCGTCATCGGGCTTCTGACCGAATTCCTCTGGGACCCAAAGCTCCAGATCGTCGATCCGGAGACCTTGTTCACGGCCAACCCGTACCAAACTTCGCTCAAGACGACGATGAAGTCGATCATGGATCAAGGTGCTGTGGGAGCGATCGGCGTTCTCAGCGACTACTTCGACTCGAACAAGTACCACAACGAGTTCTACCGCCAGATCGCGATGACCGTGCCGGGGTTCTGGATCACCAAGAAGGCCGGGTCCGAGATCAGGGCAACCCTCGACGCCGAGACCAAGGCGACCTTGAAGCTCACTGCCGACCGCGAGAAGGCTGTCGCTCGTACGGTCGTGGGATTCCTCCCAGGCGAGAGCACTGACACCGTCATGGTTCAGTCACATCACGATTCCCAGGGGCCGGGCGCGGTCGAGGATGGCACCGGGACGGCATCGGTCATCGGGCTGGCCGACTACTACGGTGCGCTCGCTCGCCAACCGGGTGCAACGAAGCGCAAGAAGACGCTCATGTTCGCGACCTTCGACACGCACTTCACCGGCTATCAGCAGCACCGCGCGTTCGCCGAAAAGTACCTGCTCAAGAATCAGACGAAGTATCGGATCGTTGCCAACGCCACGATCGAGCACATCGGCAAGCAGGCGAAGATCGCGGCGGACGGCAAGCTCAAGGTGCTGGACCAGCCGGAGCCGACGGGGATCTTCGAGAACGTGAACCCGCTGCTCAAGGCCGTGATCGCCGGAGCGGTGGTCAAGAATGATCTTCGTGCAACGGCGGTTCTGAACGCCACTCCGCTACAGGCGGTCGGTATGCCGACTGACGCAAACTTCGCACTACTGGCCGGAGTTCCGGTCGTCAGCCTGATCGCAGGTCCGATGTACATGTACGACCAGGCCGACACCATCGACAAGGTCGACGTCGGGCGGATGCGGCCCATGGCCACGGCGTACGCCCAGATCATCAACGCGATCGACGGGACTCCGAGCGATCTGATCGGGCTCATGCCTGGCCCGATCTCCACTGCTCTCGGCAAGTTCATCCTGGGTCTCGTGGGATGAGGCGGCGGACGTCGCGGGGCACGGCGGTCGGGGCAGCCTTGGCATTGGTCGCTCTGTGTCTCACGAGCGGTCCGGTGAACGCGGCGCGACCCTTCACACCGGGGCCAGGCACAGTCGTCAGTGTCGCTCCTGCTCGAGGACCGGCCGTCGTGCCGGGCGCAAGCAAGTCGCTGGTTCTGACCTATCGGATGACCTCGGTGACCGGGAAGGTCGTACGGGCGACGGGACTCATGCTCCTTCCGAAGTCCAAGCCTCCAGCCGGAGGATGGCCCTTCGTCGTCTACGGCCATGTGACGACGGGCGCGGCAGACTCGTGTGCGCCCAGCCGTGTGACCGAGACGAGCGAGGCGTACGAGTTCATGACCCGCGGGGATGCGATCGCCACGCGACTGCTGGAGGCCGGAGTTGCTGTCCTGCGGCCCGACTTCGAAGGCATCGGTGTGCCCGGTCCGCATCCGTATCTCATCGGTCGATCGTTGGCCACCTCCAACGTTGACATGGTGAGCGCTGCCCGCGCCAACGAGCCACGCCTGGGGAAGGACTGGGTTGTCGCCGGTCACTCCGAAGGTGGCGTGGCCGCACTCTTCACGGCCGCATCGGGTCAGAGGCTGCCAGCGGGCACCAGGCTGCGCGGAGCGGTGTCATTCACCCCTGTCACCCAGACTGCGACTGAGTTGAAGCTGTTGCGCAACATCCCGCTCCGCGTACCACTGGTAACTGACGGGTTCTCAGCCCTTGCGGGGCTACTCATCGGTGGTGCGTCCACCGTGGACCCGGTATTTCGAAGGATGCTCAGCGACGGCGGACTCAGTCCGGCTGCACGCGCCAAGTTGTCGCACATCGAGAATCGCTGTCTGCCAGGTCTGACGCAGTCGGATTCCTGGGGCGGGATGGCTCCCGCGTCGATCCCGGGTCCGCGGGGTCGGGAGGCGGTCAAACGGCTTGCAGCTGTGCTCGAGGCGAACGATCCGGCGGGACTGACCATCCGAGCAGGACTGCCCGTGCGCATCGATGCCGGCATCACAGACCTCGTCGCCCCTTTGCCATTCACGGATGCCCTCGCGAGCCGCTATCGCTCCCAAGGGGTGGAACTGACGTACACCCGCTGGCTCGGTGGGCACCCTGAGGTTGTCAAGGAGGGCTACGCCGCGGCTCCGTCCGTCGCGTGGATGCTGGCTCGGCTGCGTTGACGCACGTAAGCGCACCGCAGGCACGAATCGGGGGCCAATTGGGGTGGCCTGACTCGCCGTACGATGGACGACATGTCGACCGATCCGAAGCTGCCTTTTGACCCGATCGAGCGGGCCGGTGACATCTGGTCCGAACGCATCGGCGAGTCCAGGTCGATGAAGCTCGCGACCTCCATCATGCGGGTCCAGCAGCTGGTTCTCGCTGAGCTCGATGGTGCCCTCAAGCCGTACGGCATTACGTTTGCTCGCTACGAGGTGCTGGTGCTGATCTCCTTCAGTGCCGAGGGTTCGCTCCCGCTCAGCAAGATCGGCGAGCGGCTCATGGTGCACCCGACTTCGGTGACCAACGCGATTGATCGCCTCGAGGCTCAGGGCTTGGTCAAACGCCTGCCGGATGCGGCCGATCGTCGCCGTACGCTCGCCGAGCTGACCGCCAAGGGCAAGGACGTGCTGGAGCAGTCCACCGAAGCCTTGATGGCGATCGACTTCGCGATCGACGGGCTCAGCGACAAGGACCAGGACAAGACGTACGAGTTCCTGCGCACCCTCCGGTCGTCCGCGGGGGACTTCTGAGGCTCAGGTCTCCGAAGGCTTGACCAGTCCCGATTCGTACGCGAGGACCACGGCCTGGACTCGGTCGCGGAGTCCGAGCTTCATCAGGATCCGAGCCACATGTGTCTTGACGGTGTTCTCGGACACGAAGAGGGTCTGCCCGATCTCGGAGTTGCTGAGGCCCTGAGCCATCTGGCACAGCACCTCGTTCTCGCGTGCAGTCAACAATTCGAGGGACGGTCTCGGTTCTGCCGTCGTACGACTCGCGAACTCCTCGATCAGGCGCCGTGTCACAGACGGCGCAAACAGCGACCCGCCCTCAGCCACGACACGAATGGCCGTCGTCAGTCGATCCTCAGGAGCGTCCTTGAGCAGGAATCCGCTCGCTCCTGCCCGAAGCGCGTCGTACACAACGTCATCGAGGTCGAACGTCGTGAGCACGAGCACTCTGGGAGGGCTCGGCTGCTCGCCGATCTGCTGAGTGGCCTGGATGCCATCGACCTCGGGCATGCGTACGTCCATCAGAACCACATCGGGCTGAGTGGCAGCGCAGAGCTCGACGGCCTCGGCACCGTTCGAGGCCTCGCCGACAACCTCGATGTCCTTCTCAGCACGCAGGATCATCCGCAGGCCTGTTCGGACCAGCGGCTGGTCATCGGCGATGACGACGCGAATCACGAGCTGACCTCGTACGGGAGCCTGGCGGTGACAACGAACCCACCGGACGGTCCGGGGCGAGCATCGACGTGGCCGCCAACCACCGCGACACGTTCGCGGATGCCGATCAGTCCTTGGCCGGTGCCACCTGACACGTCTCCACCGGTCCCGGTGTCGGAAATCGTCAGTTCCAGGTCATCGACCCCGTACGCCACCGTGACCTTGGCGGTCGCGCCCGGACCGCCGTGCTTGAGGACATTGGTCAGGGATTCCTGGATGATCCGATAGCCAGACAGGTCTACACCCGGCGGAGCGCCCTCGCTGGGCCCGGTGACCTCGAGCTCGACGGGCAGCCCCGAAGCAGTTGCCTTCGAGATCAGTGACTCCAGCCGTGACATCGACGGCTGCGGTCCGCTGGCCGAATCGTCGTCGGCCTCCCGCAGGAGGAAGAGCAGTCGCCTCATGTCACTCAGGGCCTGGGCATTCGTGTGCTCGATCGCCTCGAGTGCCTGGCGGACCTCTCCTTCGTCGATCCCCAGCACCTTGCGGGCTCCGCGAGCCTGCAGAACCGTCACCGAGATGGCGTGGGATACCACGTCGTGGAGCTCACGTGCGATTCGCGCACGCTCCTCGGCGACGGCCTTCCGCGACCGTTCCTCGAGCTCGGACTTGAGCGCACGATTCTCGTCGGCCAGTGAAAGCTCGTACTCGCGTTGCAGCCTGACGGCGAGGCCGACCGCCCACGGACCGCCGATGATTGCGGTCACCACGACGACAATGCCTGGTGTGCGTACGTCTACGTCGTTCACTAGAACCAAGACGATGCCGAGCAGGACGAGCAGGGCGCCGATCCAGGCGATGTGCGTCGGCGCATACGCACCCAGTGAGTAGAGGACGACGAGCAGGACGGCGCCAAGGACCACCGAGTAGTGATTCCATGCGCTCTCGGCGGTGATGAGACTGATGAAACCTGCCCCTGCGATGACGACTGCAACGAGCGGAGATCGCCGGCGCAGGGCTGGTGCCAGGCAGCCGAACATTGCGCAGGGGATCGAGACGACAGGTTCGGAGACTCCGCGGACCGCGAGCTCGACGATCACGGCTGCCGCAAGGAGGGCAGCGAGTCTCGCATCGCTGTATTCCTCCCGCAAGGCACGCATGACTCAATGTAGGGCCGCTGGACGACTTGGCGGATCGTTCTCAGGGATGACGACGGCGGTCATCCTTCGCGGTGACGATAGGTCATGTCATGTGGTGACGACGGTGGGTCCGATACGTCGGACAGTTGATCGCAACCACAAGGAAAGGTGTCCATCATGAACAACCCACTGACCGCCAGTCCGGTCGAAGCGCGTCCGGCAACCGTTCGGCGCATCCTGATTCCTGCGGCGATCGCGGTCGCAGTCGTTCAGGCAGCGCTGAACGCGTCCCTCATCCTCGGCGAGACGCCAGGCGAGGAGACGGACGGCCGATACATCTCCAGCGTCGTCATCCCGGTGGTCGCGACCGTCTTGGTGTTCGCCATCGTGATGGCTTCCGCGCTCCGCAAGGAGTCATTCGCCGGAATTGCGTTGACCCTTTCCCTTCTCGGAGTGCTCCTGGTTCCCGCGTTCTGGTTCGGCATGACACTCGTGTTCGCCGCCGCCGGCACGATGCTGGGCTGGGCTGGACTCGGGATCGCGAAGGGCGTCGGCCGCTCGCGGGCGGCCTTCGTGCTCGGGCTGCTCGTGATCGTCGGCCTGCTGGCCGCGTACATCGGCGTATGGATCGAAGCCCCCGGCTTCAAGTGATCCTTGCCTGCACTGGAGCCGAGACGCACGAGACCCCGCCTCCTCAAGGAGACGGGGTCGTCGCGAAGCGAGTTGTTAGATCCTCGGCGTTTGGTAGGTGAACCCGACCCATGTGTCGCCACGGCTCGAGATCACTCGGTAGTAGTACTTGCTGGACGTTCCGAACTTGTAGGTCGCGTTGCCGTCCACGTCGGGGTAGAGCGTCTTCTTGGTCTTCCACCCGTCGCTGGTCTTGTACTGCAGCTTGATCGAGCTCAGCGCTGTGAAGCCACCGAGTGACGGCGAGTAGATCTTCATCGAACTGATCGTGAAGGTCTTGGTGTAGCCCGATGCCGAGCGGCTGTACTGCGCGGACGCGTTCACGTCGCGGTTGCGACGGACATAGAAGTAGTTGCTGTCCGTTCCATCGAGGGTGGGTGTCTGACCAGACTCCTCGGTGTAGTGAACACGTGTGGTGGTGAACAGGGACTTGCCCAGACCGATGTTGCCGGGAATCTCGACGAACAGGAGATCCTCAATGTCGTCGTAGTAGAGCGGGAAGTACCCCTTGCTCACACCATTGACCGTGAGCTTCAAGTCGAAGCCCGCGATGACGTTGGTGTTGGTGGACGCGCTCACCCAGATCTCGTCGACGATGATGTAGTTGTAGAGCGGATGGTTGAGCCTGGCGGAGTGGGCAGGGATCTCGACCACGTTGGCTGCGGTCGCCATGATCTCAGCGGACCCGCTTGAGCGGGACGCGGTGCTTCTTGCTCCCTGCAGGTCGGCGCCGGTGGCGAGACGCGCATTCGGTCGACCCTCGACGACGCTGGACTTCGTGCCGGATGGTTGTGGGGACTCTGTAGCCGAGGACGGCACGGTTCCGAGGCTCAGCGCGAGCGCGGATACAGAAATTGCCGCGCCGAGGCGCCTGACGATGGTGGAACGCATGTGGGTTCTCCCCGATGGGTAGTTGTGACCGGAGGAGTCTTTCACGGTCACAACTCACCTGTTGGTGGTTTCAGAAAAGTTGGGCCTTCAACTATTCAGCATCTCTGCACCGAGGGATTCTTCGGGAACACCGAAGCCCTCGATCAGCGTCAAGGTGTGCGGGCGAAGCTTGACCAGCAGCTCGTTGACCAGCGAGGTGACGGTCTTCGCGCGGGTGTCGGCGAGGCGGTTGTGGCCCATGAACCACGCCAGGTCCTCCTCGATCGTCGTCAGCGCGTAGAGCGAGCAGACATCGCGGAGCAGATCCTGTGCCTCCTCGTTCTCGCAGCGGGCGATACCGGCGGTGAACGCCTCGAGCACGATGCGATCGATGTGGACGCGACCGGCGCGGATCACGTGATCCTGCGCGGCATTGAACACCGCGAACGCGGCTGCCGGATCGTTCTTGTCGGCGCGACGCAGACGACGCGCCGCCGTCTCGAGCACGTGCTGCTCGCGATCCTCGAACAGCGACAGCTGCGCACCGCGGTCGAGCAGGTCGTGGTCGTCGTCGCTTTTGCCGGGCCGTGCGTCGATGAGCCGCTGGATCAGCTGCGATGCCGCGGTGCGTTCCTTGACGACATCGGCGACGGTGCCGGCGGCAAACCGTACGAGACCGACCGGGTCGAGCCCGCCGACCTCCTGCGCGTACGACGTGAGCAGCTCCTTCGCGACGAGCTGGAACAACACGTGGTTGTCGCCCTCGAAGGTCGTGAAGACGTCGGTGTCGCCCTTGAGCGTGGTGAGTCGGTTCTCGGCGAGGTAGCCGGCGCCACCGCACGCCTCGCGCGCCTCCTGGATCGCCTTCGTGGCGTGCCAGGTCTGCGCAGCCTTGAGCCCGGCTGCGCGCCCTTCGAGCTCACGCGACTCCTGCGCATCAGGCTCGTCAGTGGTCTGCAGCCGGTGCATGCGCGCGGTCAGCTGGTTCTGCGCGAAGCGGTACGCGTACGACTTGGCGATCAGCGGGAGCAACCGGCGCTGGTGCATCCGGTAGTCCATGAGCAGCACTTCCTCGCCCGGCAACGCGCCGAACTGCCGACGCTCCAGCGCATAGCGACCGGCAATGCTCAGCGCGACCTCGCACGCGGCACTCGCCGAGCCTCCGACGCTGACGCGGCCGCGTACGAGCGTGCCGAGCATCGTGAAGAAGCGCCGGTTGATGTTGTCGACCGGCGATGAGTAGGTGCCGCCCTCGTCGACCTGGCCGTACTTGTTGAGCAGGTTGTCACGCGGGATGCGCACGTTGTCGAACATGATCCGACCGTTGTCGACGCCGCCGAGCCCACCCTTGTGGCCGCAGTCCGACGTGGTGACGCCGGGGAGGTCGTTGCCGTTCTTGTCACGCAGCGGCACCACGAAGCAGTGCACGCCGTGGTTCTCGCCCTTCGTGATGAGCTGCGCGAACACCGCGCCGACTTCGGCGTGCAGTGCGGCGCCGCCGATGTAGTCCTTGCGGGACGACGGCGTGGGCGAGTGGACCACGAACTCCTGTGTCGCCAGGTCGTACGTCGCGGTGGTCTCGATGCTTTGCACGTCGCTGCCATGGCCGGTCTCGGTCATCGCGAAACAGCCGATGAGGTCGAGGTTGATCAGGTCGCGGATGTAGAGGTCGTGGTGCTTCTTGGTGCCGAGGTTCTCGATCGCCCCGCCGAAGAGACCCCACTGC
>JAKFCR010000010.1:0-3463 GCA_036676545.1 Aeromicrobium sp.
CCAACAGCACCGACCGGGGAGAGGAAATGAGCAACATCCGCAATTTGCGCAAGTCCGTACTTTGCATCGCGATGGGTGTGTGTCTCTCGACGATCGCCATCGCGCCGGCGTTGGCGCAGAGCGTTACCGGCGCCGTCGCCGGTCGTGCCGATGCCGGCGCGCAGGTCACCGTCACCAGCACCGCCACCGGCCTGACCCGCACGGTCACGGCCAACGCCGACGGGACCTACCGCCTGAGCCAGCTGCCGGTCGGCGACTATCAGCTGCAGGTCATGCGCGACGGCCAGCCGACCGGTTCGCCGGTCACCGTGAACGTTTCGCTGGGCGGCACCACCACGGTGAACCTCGGCAGCGGCGGCAACATGCTGGACACGGTCCAGGTCATCGGCTCGCGCGTGATCAACCGCGTCGACGTGCGATCCACCGAATCGGCCACCAATATCACCCGCGAGGAAGTGTCGCGGTTGCCCGTGGACCAGAACCTGACTTCCGTCGCCCTGCTGGCGCCAGGCGTGGTCAACTCGGGCGCCACCTTCGGTGGTCTCACGTTCGGCGGCTCGTCGGTCGCGGAAAACGCCGTCTACATCAACGGCCTGAACGTGACCGACCCCTATCTGCGCCGGGGCTTTTCGTCGGTGCCATTCGCGTTCTACGACCAGTTCCAGGTCAAGACCGGTGGGTATTCAGCGGAATTCGGTCGCAGTACCGGTGGCGTTATCAACGCCGTGACGCGCTCTGGCAGCAACGAGTTCCATGCCGGCGTCCAATTGACGTTTGAACCCTCGGTGTGGAGGGAGCAGAAGGACGATCATTTCCACAGCGACGGTTCCGACGATGAGCGGAGCCTCACGAGCCGGGACGACAGCTCGTTGTTCAAGACCAACGTTTGGGCATCCGGGCCCCTCGTGAAGGACAAGTTGTTCTTCTTCGGGATGTATGAGTGGCGCGACGCCGACTCGAGGGACATCGACAGGGATGAGGCGTTCTATACGGCCAGCCCGAACGACTTCTGGGGCGCCAAGCTCGATTGGCAGATCACCGACGATCACCTGCTGGAGCTGCTGGCCTTCTCGGACGAGAGCGAGTCGACGACCTCCAACTACGACTACGTATGGGATAGCGCAACGCTGGGTGACCACAACGGCGACACCACGTCAGGCTCGGGCGGCGACAACTGGTCGCTCACCTACACCGGCCATTTCACCGATACATTCGTCGCCAAGGCGATGTACGGCGTGAACAAGCGCAGCGCTTTCAGCGGCAGTCCGCGGGATGTCGATTGCAGCATCGTCTCGACCGCCAACACCTACACCTCCTTGTATGGAGAGCCCGGGGAAGTAGGCTGCCATCCGACCAACAGTTCCATCGGCGACCGTGCCGACCGGCGCGAGGCGGCACGGCTGGATTTCGAGTGGACGCTCGGCGACCACCTGCTGCGCTTCGGCGCGGACCAGGAGGAGATGGATTCCAACAGCTCGACGGTTTATCCGGGCGATGGCGTGAGCTACACGGTGCAGGCCATCACCAACGAGGACAACGACCCAACTATCCCCGGCGAGGTTAACGGCGTCGAGCTTCCCTATGGCACGACCTACGTCGATGCGCGCCGTTACATCACCGGCGCCCCGGTCTCGACCAAGGCCCAGGCGATCTACGTCGAAGACAACTGGAACGTGACGCCGAACCTGCTGTTGAGCCTTGGCGTGCGGGCGGACAAGTTCGAGAACACGCTCGCGTCGGGCGTCACCTTCGCCAAGGCGGATTTCAGCGACATGATCTCGCCGCGCGTCGGCTTCAGCTGGGACATGAAGGGCGACGGCACGACCAAGCTGTTCGGCAACGCGGGCCGCTACTACATTCCGCTGACCAACAAGCTCACCGACTATTTCGGCGGCGGCACCACCGACGAGCACAGCTTCTACATACTCAATGGCTGGACGGAGCAGATCGACCCTGTCACGGGTAACACCTATCTCCTGCCCAACTTGGTGGGCCAGCCGTTCACGGTCAATACCGACGGCAACGCGCCGGCACCCAATGATGTCCGCTCGGCAGTCGCCCGCGACCTGAAGCAGGTCTTCCAGGATGAATTCATCCTTGGGTTCCAGCAGGCGATCAACGAGGAATGGTCGTATGGCGTCAACGCCACCTACCGCGAGGTGACGCGCGCTGTGGAAGACACGCGCATCAACCATTCCGATTGCCCGGGCAACTGGAACTTCCCCATCCTCAATCCGGGCGAAACGAACACCCTGTGGTGCGAATCGACACAGTCGTGGGTGGAGATCGACACGTCGGTTGATGGGTACCAGGCGTCGGGTAGCGGCATGATCACGGGCTACAAGAAGCCCAGGCGCACGTACAAGGCGGTCGAGTTCCAGCTCGATCGCGCTTGGGATGACAAATGGGCCTTCAACGCCAGTTACATCTGGTCGAAGAGCGAAGGCAACATCGAAGGCCCGGTGAACTCGGATACCGGTTACGCGGACACCAACCTGGTGCAGTTCTACGACCATCCGGCCGTCAACGAGCGCTACGGTGTGTTGTTCAACGACCATCGCCACCAGATCAAACTGCGTGGCAGCTACAAGCTCAACGACATGTGGACCTTCGGCGGCACGTTTTCCGCTTACTCCGGCGGGCCGGTCACCGCCTTCGGCGTGCGCTGGCCCAACGATAACCGCGGCTTTGGCCCCGGCGAGTTCAGTGGCGGCGGCTCGGGCTGGTTGTGTACGGATCGTTGCAGCGGCAGCGATCCGGTCACCGGTGTTCCCTACACCTATGCAGACCGCGCGTGGACATACAGCCCACGCGGCGCCTTCGGCCGCTTGCCATGGGTGAAGGACCTGGGCCTCAACGTGACCTTCACGCCGTTCCGCGACATCGACCTGAAGGCCCGCCTCTCCGTCTACAACGTGCTCGACGACCAGACGGTCGTCAATGTGCACTCGCGCTACGAGAGCACGCTCGGTAACCGGATGCCGTACTTCGGGGAGGGCACGGTGTGGCAGGGGCCGCGTTACATGAATCTGGTGGTGAGCTACAGCTATTGAGTTCTACCCCGTTGGCGGCCCGTTCGCGGGCCGCCTTTTTTTTGGGCCATGGATGCAATGTCAACCATCCGATTCGGGCGATGGCAGCGTTGTAGGATCGTGTGCTACGGACAGTGCGACATCAGGAACCCATGAAGATCGAACGACGCGCCCCCCCGTTTCCTTCGGCGCCGCGGCTGGCGACGACGTGGATACTCGCGCTCTGCGCAGCGTTCGCAGGGATGCCGGCATTGGCCGAAACCAATGCCGCAGCTGCAACCGAACCGCAGCCGCGGTTCGATGCGGCATTCGACGCGGCGATGGCGCGCTACCGGTTGCCGGGGCTCGCGATCGGCGTCATCGAGGATGGCGAGATCGTCTACGTGCGTACCGCGGGCGAACTGGTCGCAGGCTCCGGCCAGCCCATCACG
>JAKFCR010000011.1:0-4585 GCA_036676545.1 Aeromicrobium sp.
CGAGTAATCGCTACCCACCTGTTGGTTGAGTAGCGAGGAACGAGCGTATCGAAACCTCGTGAGGTCTCAGGCTTGCTAGACCTTTTCGGGTTTGGCTTGCCTGCTGATCAGGGCTGATACGAGTTCGTTCGGGGTCATCTTGCCGGCGATCAGTGCAGCTACGTGCTCGACGATCGGCATCTCGACACCGTGCATCGCCGCAAGCTCACTGACGGACTGGCAGGACTTCACACCTTCGGCCACCTGACGGGTCTGCGCGGTGACTTCTTCGACCGACATACCTGCGCCGAGCTTCTCGCCGAACGTACGGTTGCGCGACAGCGGCGACGAGCAGGTCGCCACGAGGTCGCCCATACCGGCGAGACCCATGAACGTGACGGGATCCGCGCCGATCGCGACGCCCAGTCGAGCCGTCTCCGCGAGACCGCGAGTGATGACCGATGCCTTGGTGTTGTCGCCGTAGCCGAGGCCGACGCATACGCCGACCGCGAGGCCGATGATGTTCTTGGCGGTGCCGGCCAGCTCGCAGCCGACGACATCCGTCATGGAGTAGGGACGGAACGCGGCCGTGTGACACGCCTTTTGGATGCGCTCGGCGACCGCCTGGTCGGCGCAGGCCACGACACTGGCCGCGGGCTCGCGGTTGGCGATCTCCTTGGCGAGGTTGGGGCCTGACACGACGGCGATGCGCTCGGGGCCGGCGCCGGTGATCTCGGCGATGACCTCGCTCATGCGCTTGTGGGTGCCGAGCTCGACGCCCTTCATCAAGCTGACCATGACGGCATCGGCCGGGATGTGCTCGCTCCACGCCTCGAGATTGGCGCGCAGCTGCTGCGACGGGACGGCGAGCACGACGATCTCGGCACCTTCGAGCGCCTTGGCCGGATCGTGCGTTGCCGAGACGGAGTCGGGAAGCTCGATACCGGGCAGGTATTCGGAGTTCTCGTGCTTGGTGTTGATCGTGTCGCAGAGCTCTTCGCGACGACCCCACAGGCATACGTCGTTGCCGGCATCAGCGAGCACCAGAGCGAATGCGGTCCCCCAGGACCCTGCACCCATCACGGCTGTCTTTGCCATCTGTCAGGAGTCCAATCGCTTGTAGTTCGTCTTCGGCTTGCTCAAGGTATGCACATCAATACGCGGTGTCGAGGGCAGCTCGCCGCGTACCTCAGACATCATGGCAGTCAGGGTGTCCATCAGCTCGTCAGTTGCGGCATGAAGGAGCTCTTCGGTGAGCGGCTTGCCCTCGTACGCGCTCAGGTCCATCGGCTTGCCGACCCGCACCTGGAAGGTCTTGCGCGGGAACAGCCTGAGACGTTTGGAGTAGGGCCACAGGATCGCCTGTGGTCCCCACTGCATCACCGGGATGAGCGGCTTGCCACTGGCCAGCGCAACTCGTACCGCGCCCGTACGGCCGCTCATCGGCCACGCCGCCGGATCCCGGGTGATGGTGCCCTCGGGATAGATAGTCACGACTTTGTCGTCGTTGACCGCGGCGACCGCGGCGCGGAGCGACTCAGCCGCGCCCTCAGTGCTGCGGTAGACCGGAATCTGCTCAGCGTTGCGCAGGATGCGGCCACCAACCGGCAGCGTCATCAGCGTGTCCTTGGCGAGGAACCGTGGCGGAACGTTGTTGTCGAGCATGAACCAGGCGATGAGAAACGGGTCGAGATGGGACACGTGGTTGGGTGCCAGGACGAATCCCCCATCGGGAAGGTTCTCCACGCCGCGCCAGTCACGCTTCGTCAAGACCCGAAACAGCGGACGCAGGAAGAAGGCGATGACCCGCGTGGTGCGCGGGACGACACGTTTCTGCATGAGTGCGAGCCTAACCCCGAGTCGCCGCCACTAGGGTGAGGGCATGCAAGGCACCGTCTCCGCGTACGACCCCGAGGCTCGCTCAGGACAGCTCCTGACCGACGAGGGCATGCCGATGGACTTCGGTGCAGCGACGCTGGCTGAGCACATCCGCCACCTGCGCGTCGGTCAGCGAGTGTTCGTCGAGACCGACGGCAACACCATCACCGCCATCAAGATCTGGAACTAGCTCCAGAAGTCCCCGAGGCGACCGGCAAGGGCCCTGCCCTGGTCGTGACCAGCCTTGGCCGCGGCCGGACGTAGCGAGAAGTCCATCGCGTTGGCGCCGAACAGGTGCTCTGAGCTGGCGTCGGGAATGACCGTCTCGACTCTGCTGCCGCTTGCTCGTAACCCGTCGACCTGTGCCGAGAGTCCTGTTCCCCACTCTGGTGGATGCAGGGTCCGGCCACCGAGCGGAGACAGTACGAGCGCCCGTTCGTACCCGACCGCCAGATCGGCATTCTCGGCGTTGGCTCGGTAGCCGCCGTCGATGTAGAGGTTGTCGCCGATCCGGTGCGGCGGCCCGCCGGCACAGCTCGCGGCGACTGCGTCGACCAGTTCGACCCCGCTGTCGCGGTCGAACTCGATCGGTTCGGCCGTGTGAGCATCGACCGCGGTGATCCGGATCGTGCGCTCAGGCCACCGCGCATTCGGCAGCCGGGCAGCAACGGTGGACCGCCACTGAGCTGACCACGAGCTGTCCGACGCCGCATCCACCTCGACGGCCAGCTCGCACATCCTGCGACGCCATTCATCGACATCCGCCGACGAGGCGATGATTCGTTTAAGCCGCTCGAGGTGATCAGTCATCGGCCTGCCCGGACCGCGTTGGGCTGGGACAGGGGCCGCCGTGAGGGCATAGAGCTCAGGCGGGGTTGCGCCTGCCAGTTGAGCCGCGGCCGTCGATCCAGCTGACGTGCCGATCGTGAGGTCAGCCGACGTCACGTCGAGACCGGCGTCGTACAGGCCGGCGACGACGCCGATCAGCCAGGCGTTGCCAGTCGAACCGCCGCCACCAAGGACGAGGGCGCGTTGAGTTGAAGTGTTCATAGGAAGTGCCTTTCACGTATGCGTGTCAGGCGCTCCCGGCGACGGCTAGGTCAGTCGCGGACTGGAGGAAGCGCCCACTGAGTACTGCTTCATGGGTCTCACCTCCTGTCGGACGAATGCTGCAATCAGAGCGTAGCGGGCTTGAACGACGGCCGCTTCGCTTCGTACGCGACGATGTCGTCCTCGTGGCTCAGCGTGATGCCGACGTCGTCGAGACCCTCGAGCAGACGCCAACGCGTGTAGTCGTCGATCGTGAACGAGTCCTCGATGCGGTCGGGGCCTTCGCCGGCCTTGACCGTGCGAGTCTCGAGATCGATCGTGATCGACGCGCCCGGGTTCTCGTCCAGGTAGTCCCAGAGACGCTGGACAACCTTGTCGTCGACCTGAGCGGCGAGCAGTCCGGCTTTGCCGGAGTTGCCGCGGAAGATGTCACCGAAGCGCGGCGAGATGACGACCTTGAAGCCGTAGTTCTGCAGCGCCCAGACGGCATGCTCGCGTGAAGAACCCGTACCGAAGTCGGGGCCGGCGACGAGGACGGTCGCGTTCTTATAGGCGTCCTGGTTGAGCACGAACGACGGGTCGTTGCGCCACGCTGAGAACAGGCCCTCTTCGAAACCGTCACGCGTGACCTTCTTGAGCCACACGGCGGGGATGATCTGGTCGGTGTCGACATTGCTGCGACGCAGAGGTGCGCCAACGCCAGTGTGCGAGCTGAACTTCTCCATCAGTTGCCTGCCTTTGCGAGCTCGGCCAGGTCGGCGGGACCGGCGAGATGTCCGAGGATGCCTGTCGCGACAGCGACATCGGGCGAGACGAGGTGCGTACGGCCACCCTTGCCCTGACGTCCCTCGAAGTTGCGGTTGGACGTCGACGCGGCACGTTCGCCGACCGTGAGCTGGTCGGGGTTCATGCCCAGGCACATCGAGCAGCCTGCGCCGCGCCATTCGGCTCCGGCGTCCTTGAAGATGACGTCGAGGCCTTCCTGCTCAGCCTGGAGGCGTACGCGTACGGAACCGGGTACGACGAGGATGCGGGTGTCAGCGGCGACCTTGTGGCCCTCGATCAGCGAGGCCGCGACGCGCAGATCCTCGATGCGACCGTTGGTGCACGAGCCGATGAACACCGTGTCGACCTTGATGTCCTTCATCGGCGTGCCGGCGGTGAGACCCATGTAGACGAGGGCGTTCTCGGCGGCGATGCGCTCGTTGTCGTCCTCGAACGAAGCCGGATCGGGAACATTGCCCGACAGCGGTACGCCCTGGCCGGGGTTGGTGCCCCAGGTGACGAACGGCGTGATGGTCGAGGCATCGATCGTGATCGTCTTGTCGAACTCGGCGTCGTCGTCGGTGACCAGGCTGTCCCAGTGCGCGACAGCGGCATCCCAGTCGGCGCCGGTCGGCGCGCTCGGGCGGCCCTTGAGGTAGTCGTATGTCGTCTGGTCCGGTGCGATGAGCCCGGCCTTGGCACCCCACTCGATCGACATGTTGCAGATCGTCATGCGGGCTTCCATCGACAGCGCGCGGATGGCGTCGCCGCGGTACTCGACGATGTAGCCCTGACCGCCGCCGGTCGTCTCCTGCGTGATGAGCGCGAGGATCAGGTCCTTGGCGGTCGAGCCGACGGGCAGGTCGCCGACAACGTCGACGGCCATCATCTTGGGCTTGGCCTGCGAGAGCGA
>JAKFCR010000012.1:0-2291 GCA_036676545.1 Aeromicrobium sp.
TTCACCTTGGAGGTGTCATGAGCGACGGTGCCGCAGAGGTGGTCTCCGGCAAGGCTTGGACCGATTTCTGCCGTGCGTTGGAGCAGGCCGGCGAGGTCGTCTTGCGAGACAAGGCGCCATCCACGCCGCTCGATCGCGCGGAGGGCTACCGCTACTTGACACGCCTCCTGCGGCAGATGATGTACACGACGATCGAGAACGCCGATCCCGACTTCCCGCGCCTTCACGAGCTCGACCGGGTCAAGCTCGGCGCCGACAACCCGGACAACGTCTACCTGTCGGCCAACATCCGCGGCGACCGTACGTACAAGATCTCCGGCACCCGCGGCAGCATCTACTACTTCAGCATCGGTTCGAAGGCCAACCGCTACGCGATCGACGGCACCATGGCGTCGACTGGTGAGCTGACCGACAAGGACCTGGTGATCGAGCCCGACGGCACGGTCGAGATCATCGTCAGCGCTGAGCCGCACGACAAGAACTGGCTGCCGCTGGCGCCTGACTCGACCGGTCTCGTGGTCCGTCAGACGTACATGGACCGGGAGACCGAAGTGCCCGGCCAGTGGACGATCGAGCGGGTCGGCGAGCCGATCGAGCGCAAGGAGCTCAACCCCGATCACTTCGTCAAAGCGCTTCAGACTGCGGCCTTCTCGCTGCACGGCACGGCTGCGATGTTCGCCGGCTGGACCGAGATGTTCATGGAGCGGCCAAACGAGATGCCCGACTTCGGCCAGGAATTCTTCCAGAAGGCCGGCGGAGACCCGGAGATCTTCTACGCGCATGGCTACTGGACGCTCGAGCCCGGACAGGCGTGGGTCATCGAGACCGAAGTCCCCGAGTGCCCTTACTGGAACTTCCAGCTCGACAACTGGTGGATGGAGTCGCTCGACTGGGAGCGCAAAATCACCATCAACAAGCACAGCGCCAAGCTCAATGACGACGGCACGCTCACGATCGTGGTGGCCGAACGCGACCCTGGCTACGGAAACTGGATCGACACCTGCGGACACGAGACCGGTACGGCGCTGCTGCGCTGGCTCGGTGCCAGTGAGCACCCGCTCCCGACCTGCACAGTTATTGACCTGGAGGCTTCATGACCACCGCCGCAGAGACGCAGGCCGCCCTGGATGTTCAGGGGCTGCTCGACGCCGCGCGCGACAAGACCGGACTCAGCGACTACGGCGACGAGTGGTTCGTCGAGCCGCTGACGGTACTGACCCAGGCTCTTGCCGACGAGGCCAAGCTGTCCGAGATGGGCCTCGCCCTCACGAAGAGCCGCTTCATCGCATCGCTGGCTGACCGCCTTCGCCTCAAGCAGCTGCAGACCGAGCACCCCGAGATCCTCGAAGAGGACGTCAAGGTCGCTGCCGAGATCTGCGGGCTGCCCCGTACGGGCTCGACATTGCTGCACCGTCTGCTCGCGTCTTCGCCGGAGCTGACGTCGACTCTCTCGTGGGAGACGTCGTACCCGTTGCCGTTCCCCGGCGAGGGCCCCGACGCCGAGATCCGCAAGAAGCGCGCTCGCGACCGCTACGAGATGTTCCTCGAGATGGCGCCCGACTTCGGCGACATCCACACGATCGAGTGGGATGGTCCCGAAGAGGACGTCATCCTGATGGACCGTACGTTCACGTCGATGAGCTTTGACTCGTTCTACTGGATCCCGACGTACGGGCTGTGGCTGCGCGAGTTCGACCAGGCTCCGGCCTACCAGGATCTGAAGCAGTGGCTGCAGGTCCTGCAGTGGCAGAGCCCCGAGCGCCACGGCCAGCCGTGGATGCTCAAGTCGCCGCACCACCTGACGGCCGTCGACACGGTCCTCGACACGTTCCCGGACTGCAAGATCATCATGACGCACCGGTCGCCGACGAAGGCTGTGCCGTCGTACGCGTCGATGGTCTGCGCGATCTCGGCGCAGTACAGCAACGACGTCGATCCGAAGGACGTCGGACCCTACTGGCGCGATCGCTTCGTCTCGGCTCTCACCCAGTTCTCCGACGTACGCGCCAAGCGCCCCGAGCGGTTCATCGACGTCGACTTCCTCGAGGTCGTGAAGAACCCCGTCGACACGGCGACCCGGGTCCTGGGCGAGCTCGGTATTCCGGCCGACCGCGAAGCCCTTGAGGCCTACATGGCCCGCAACGAGGAGCAGCGCCACGGCTCCCACACATACACAGCCGAGGACTTCGGACTCACCGAAGCCGGGCTGGAGCAAGATTTCGCGTTCTATCAGAAGGAGATTGCGCCGTGATCCTCAAAGACGAGGTCGTCATCATTTCGGGTGTTGGAGC
>JAKFCR010000013.1:0-3324 GCA_036676545.1 Aeromicrobium sp.
TGTTGGCCTGCTCGTCCTTGCCACGAAGCGACTCGGTGAGGTTGGTCTTGAAGAAGGTCGGGCAGATCACCGAGACCTTGACGCCGTACGGCTTGAGCTCATGGAACAGGGACTCGCTGATCGCGACGACACCTGCCTTGACCGCGACGTACTCCGTCATCCGTGGGGGATGGATCAGGCCGGCGGCGGATGCCGTGTTGATGATGTGACCGCTGCCCTGTTCCTTCATGAGCGGCGTGAACGTACGGCAGCCGCGTGCGACGCCGAGCAGGTTGATGTCGACGATCCACTGCCACTGGTCCATCTCGGACAGCTCGATCCGCCCTCCCGCAGCCACACCGGCGTTGTTGAACAGGTAGTCGAGGCCGCCCCACGCCTCCGTCACCCAGTCGCGAGCCTTGGCCCAGTCGACGTCCTGTGTCACGTTGAGCGTCAGGTACGAGACGCCCTCGAGTCCTCGCAAGGTCTCGGGGATCTCCTCGTGCACGTCAGTCGCGAGCACGCGGGCTCCACGCTCCACGAGCTGGAGGACGAGTGCGAGGCCGAGGCCCGAGGCGCCTCCGGTGATCAGGACACGCGAGCTGGGGGCGATCTTCATGTTCAGATACTAGCGGTATCTGGATCAGGTCAGACGGCTCCATGCTTGTGATCGCAGAGGGTGACCTCGCCCTTCTTGACCGATCCCGCGGCAATACCGTCGAGGGCGGAGAACGGCCCACAACGATGCGCCTCAATCCAAACGTGGATCATCGGTACGGCGGCACCGATACTCGAACCCGGAGGGCAGGGCTGGCCGGGATTGATGAGTCCGGACACCTTCCCATCCTTGAAGCACAGGTTGTCGTGGATGTGCCACTGAGTGAGTCGGCCGCCGAGCTCCGGCACGTCGTCGAGCGTGTCACCGGGGTTCATCATGAACATCGCGGAGACAAGCTTCTTGGGTTTGACGCTGGTGTCAAAGACGAGCGACTCGGGGTAGTCCGGGTCGAGCATGCGGTCATCGTTCATGTTGGCTGCGCTCATGTAATGCTCGTGCCCGGTCAGCCCGTCACCGATCGACTTGAAGCCGAGCTTCTCAACCGCGACTGCGTCAGAGAACTGCGGGAGGCGGGCAAGGGTGATGGCGATGAGATTCTCGGCCGCGGCTTGCTGCTGGGGCGTCACGCCGGGAGTGCCGCTGAGATCGATCGGCAGCGCGGGGTCGTACGGCTTCGCCTCAGCGTGGGCGGCGTGGTCATCGGTGCCGGCGTGGGCGTGACCACCCGTCGCGAGCATGCCCGGAACTGACAGAGCCGCCACGGCGAACGCGACCGTCGCGGTGACGAGCGGGTGACGGATCAGCCGCGACGTTCCGAACGTGCGCAGGTGCGCCATTGCGGCGAGGGCCGCAACCGATGCCAGGATCGCGGCCAAGGTGTCGGCCCGTTGCAGCGGCTCGGCAGAGTCGAGGCCCTCGAAGGGCAGTCCGACCGTCTTGGCGAGAATCCAACCGAGGACGGCACCAACATTCGCCATCGCGCCGAACGCGAGCAGGCCGGGACCGGGGCGCATGAGCGCTGACACGCCCACGCCGAGCTGAACCACAGCCGTGAGCGTGAAGATCAGAACTGCCTGACGGTGCTCGCTGTGAGCACCGATTGCGGTGGCGTGGATCGCACCGGCGGCAAGTGATGCGGCAGCAACGATCGCGAGCCAACCCAACGAACCGAGCTCCTTGAGAGGCCGGAGCGGGTGGTCGCTGTCAGCCGCGCTGTCCGAGGCGCGCTGCTGAGGTTCGATGTCGATTGTCACGATGGATCCTTGCTCCCGATCCCTCGATATTACGCGCGTAATGGGTCAGCGAAACGTGACCAGATCACGGGGTAGGTGCCCGTGCTCGTTGAACGTGAGCAGCCTGGGTCCCGACTGCCCGACGATGACCGTCGTCACGCTGGCATTGATGACGACATCGTTGATGCGCTGGAACAGCGTCGATCCGCCGGTCAGCAGGTGCGAAGTGACGAGAGCGATCGGCCCACCGGAGGTGAACACCGCGACCGACCGGCCAGAAACCGCCTCAGCAACGACCCGACCGAACGCCTTCATGACTCGGTCGACGAACTGCTCATAGCTCTCGCCGGCACCCTCACCTCCGGCGATCCAACCGTCGAGGGCAACGTTGAGCATCGCCTGGAACGCCTTGGGGTCCTGGGTGAGGGAGCTCGGATCGTGCGCTCGCGCGATGGCGATGTGGTCGAACTCGTTCCAGCCCTCGTCGATGTCATAGCCCTCGCCCTGCCCGCACGCATCGATCGCCGAGATCGCAGTCTGCGCGTGGCGCTTCATGGATCCGGCGACGGCCGCTGTCGGTGACCAGTCCGAGGCCTCCCAGGACATGCCGAGTGCCGTCGACTGCTTCTGCCCCAGCTCGGAAAGCAGGTCGTAGTCCTCAGCACCCCAGGACGCCTGACCGTGGCGGATCAGGTGGACAGTTCCCATGCGCGGAGCCTATCCACGACGAACGGGTCGACTCCCAATGGGAGCCGACCCGTCCGGATGAAGCGGTGTGGATCAGGCCGCAGGCGGCATGAGCACCGAGTCGATCAGGTAGACCGTCGCGTTGGCAGTACGTACACCACCGCAGATGACGCTGGCCTGGTCGCCGACCTTGATGTTGTCACCCGAACCGGTGACCGTGAGCTCTGCACCGTTGACGGTCTTGAGCGTTCCGTCGATGTCCTTCGGCAGGATCTTGCCGGGGATCACGTGGTACGTCAGGACGCTTTCGAGCGTCTTGGCGCCTTCGGGGGTGCCCAGCGTCTCAACAGTCGCCTTGTCGAGCTTGGCGAATGCGCTATCGACAGGTGCGAACACGGTGAACTCTCCACCGTTGAGGGTGTCGACCAGGTCCACGTCGGGGTTGAGCTGACCGGAGACAGCTGCCACGAGGGTCTTGAGGAGCGGGTTGTTGCTGGCCGCAGTTGCGACCGGGTCCTCGGACATACCGCTGACCGAGCCCTTGCCCTCAGGAACCTGCTCGGCATAAGCCGCGCAGCCGGGTCCGACGAGGTCAGCTGCGACATCGTCCATCGGTGCAGCCGAGGTGTTGGTGTCTTCTGAGGCAGCCGGATCGCTGTCGCTCGAGCCGCACGCCGCGGTGAACAGGGACAGCGAGGCAACCGCCGCGATGGCGAAGCTCTTGGTGGTTGTACGCATTTCATATCTCCTTGTGTGGGTGGGTGCTACTCGACGCGGAACTGGACGCTGTGCCAGCCGGTCGTCCCGTTCGGGCGAATACGTGCCCGCTCGGAAGTCTGGGTCTTGCCGTCTTTGTTGGTGGCTCGG
>JAKFCR010000014.1:0-13311 GCA_036676545.1 Aeromicrobium sp.
GAGGTGCTCTCGTCCGTTCGCAGGTCATCGAGGATGGCCTGGCGAAGGGCCGGGGTCGCGGAGACGACACCGCCGGTGACCAGCACGTATGAGACGTCCAGCCCGTACGCGAGCAGGCTGATCGCCTTGGCAATGCCTGCGGTCAGCTGGTCGCGGATTCGCGCCGCGTCGATGTTGCCCGTCGCCGCAGCGGCAAACAGCTCCGCGGCTGTTCCGTCCCACTGTCGGCGCAGACCACTTCCGGAGGCGAATAGCTCAAGGCAGCCGCGGCGACCGCAGGGGCAGATCGGTCCTTCGGGATCGTGCACGAGGTGACCGATCTCGCCGGCCATTCCGCGCGAGCCGTGTCGCAGCTTCCCGTCGAGCAGGAATCCGGCCGCAAGGCCGGTACCGACGTTGAGCAGTGCGAGGTCGTCGACGGGTGAGCCCTGCTCCTGCAACCACGCAAGGCCTCCGAGGGTTGCGGTCTTGACGTCGTTCTCGACCGTGACGAGAACGCCGTCCGTCCGCTCGGAGACGCGGCCGGCGAGGTCGAGGGGCACGTGGTCCAGGCCCAGGTTGACCGCGTGGGTCACCGCACCGTCATGGACGATGCCGGGCACTCCGAGTCCGACAGCGACCACGTGGTGGTCAGTCGGCAGGGCGGAGCGAAGCGCGGAGATCATCTCGACGGCGCTCATCACGACGCCGTCCGCGCCGTGGCGGGTCGGGTGGGTGATCTGCTCGCCGATCACCTGGTGGCTGCCAGCGTCCACCACGATTCCGTGAACCGTCGTGCCGCCGATGTCGAGCCCGAGTCGTACCTTCATCCCGCCGCCTTCAGTGCGGCGCCGAGGGCGTCGGTGAGCACGGCGGCTGAGCCATACGTACGTACGACCTGATCGTGGCCGTCGAGCGCGGGGCTCGGCCAGCCGAGCTCGATGAGCAGGGCGCGGGGGTTGTCGGCGAGCTGACGCTGCACCCAGTCCGATACCTCCGGCGCAGCGTCGACGCGGCGTACGACGATCGCGACCTCGCCGGTGAACGACGGCGTACCCTCCAACGCCGCGGGCACCAGGTCGATCGTCGTGCCGCCGAGGTCGAGCTGGCCCCAGGACGTGTGACCAACAGCGGGATTGGTACCGGTGTCGATACGTACGACAGTCGCCGGGCCAGTGAATCGTGGAGCCGTAGCGGCGATCGCAGTCGCGACTTCGACCGATCGTGCTCGGCCAGCGGCGATGACATCGGCTGCGCCGGCACGAGGAGTGAGCGATGCCCAGGTCGTGCGGAGCGCGTCGACCCGTGTGGCAGCATCGCTGAGCCGCCCGATGTCGAGTCGACCCTCCTCGACCGCACGACATACGGCGTCCACCGCTTCGGTGATCAATGACGGCTGGTCGGTTGGTTCGGGACCCAGGCAGAGCAAGTCGGCGCCAGCCGCCAGTGACAGTACGGCTGCTCCACCGATTCCGTGGATCGCGCTTGCACCGGCCATGTCGAGCGCATCGCTGACGATGACGCCGTCGTATCCAAGCTCGTTGCGCAGCAGGTCGGTCAGCACTGCGCGGCTGAGGGTTGCGGGTTGGTCGGCATCGAAGGCCTCGAGCACGACATGTGACGACATGATGCTGGCGGCGTCGAGGTTGGCCGCGAAGGGAACGAGCTCGCGACTGCGCACGACTTCGGCCGGTGCGCTGACGTGGGGGAGTCCGATGTGCGAGTCGGTCACGGTGTCGCCATGGCCGGGGAAGTGCTTGATGCAGGCGGCAACTCCTTGCGATGCCAAGCCAGCGACGTACGCCGTGGTGTGCCGAGCGACGAGCGTCGGGTCCTGGCCGAAGCTGCGTGTTCCGATCACCGGGTTGCGCGGGTCGCTGTTGATGTCGGCGCTGGGTGCGAGGTTGAGCCAGATTCCTGCTGCGGCCAGCTCTGCGCCGATCGCGGCCGCCACCGCTTGGGTCGCCCGGACGTCATCGTGGATGCCGAGTGCCGCGTTGCCGGGGTAGGGGCTGCCTTCGCGCATGTGCAGTCGGGTGACGTCTCCGCCCTCTTCGTCGAGCGTGAGGATTGCGGTCGGATCGAGAGCGCTCACGACCCGAGCCAGCTCGGTGACGTCGCCTTCCGAGTCGAGGTTGGCGCCGGCAGTGTTGTTTCCGTACAAGCAGATGCCAGCGAGGCCGTCCGCGTACGCCTGCGCAAGCCAGCTGGGGACCACAGGTCCGTTGAAGGAGCCGAGCATCACCCGGTGGGCGAGCCGGCGTACGTCGCTCATCCCTTGACCGCCCCGCCGACCATGCCGGAGGTCATCCGGTTCTGGACGATCATGAACAGGATGATCACGGGGACCGCGACGAGAGTGGCGCCGGCCATCACGGCGGGCCAGTCGACCGCTTCATTCGAGACGTCGGACAGTCCGCGAAGCCACAGCGGAAGTGTGCGGTTGGACGGATCCATCACGACAACCGCGAGCGTGTACTCGTTCCAGGCCTGCAGGAACCCGTAGACGCTGCTTGCCACGAGGCCCGGCGCGAGGAGCGGGAAGGTGATGGTGAAGAACGCCCGCGTACGGCTGCAGCCGTCGGTCATCGCTGCTTCCTCGAGCTCCAGCGGGATGCCGTCGACGAACCCGCGCAGCATCCACACCGTGAACGGCAGGATCAGCGCGGTGTAGAGCAGACCGAGGCCCAGGATGCTGTTGTAGAGGCCCCACTCGTTGAGCATCTTGTACTGGGAGATGAACAGCGCCTCGGGCGGAATCATCTGGATCGCCAGCACCGTGAAGATGAACGACTTGCGTCCCTTGAACCGGAATCGCGAGATGGCGACGGCGCCGACGAAGCCGCAGAACGTGGCCGCCACGATCGCGAGCAGGGTCACCGACAGACTCAGCTTGAGCGAGTCGAAGAAGGCCTCGTTGAACACCCGGTCGAATGCAGCCGCCGCGAAGTCCGGGACGAATGGAGGATTGGGGGAGCGGAGCTTTTCGATCGGCTGGAACGAGCTGTTGAGCACCCAGTAGACGGGGAACGCCCAGATCAGCGCGATGCCGATCGCGATGAAGCCCCAGAGCTTGCGTCGCGCGTTCATGCGGCGTCCTCCGAAAGCAGGCGGCGGACGTACCGGAACGTCAGGGCAAGAGTGAGAACGAGGACGAACATCGCGAGAGCAGACGCCGAGCCGTAGTCGCTCTGGCCAATACCGAGGGTGAAGATGTACGTGCCCAGCAGGTGGGTCTGGCTGACCGAGCCGCCAACGCCCTGGAGGAAGTCGATCTGGGCGAACACGCGGAGGTCCCAGACGATCTGCAGCAGCAGGACGATCGTGAGCACAGGCTTGATCGTCGGATAGATGATGTGCCGGAAGCGCTGCAGAGCTGTCGCGCCATCGAGATGGCTGGCCTCAAGCGTCTCTTCGGACACCTGGGTGAGTGCCGCGTATGCGGTGAAAGCCACGAACGGCACGCTCATCCAGATCACGATGACGCCCGCGACGAAGAAGAAGGACATAGGCTCGATGAGCCAGTTGTGGTTCTCGAAGGTGGAGAAGCCGAGACCCTTGAGAGCCCAGTTGATGACGCCGTAGCGGGTGTCGAAGAGCCACTGCCAGGCAGTCATGGCAGCGATGACCGGCATCGCCCAGGTGAGCAGCATGCTGATCTGCAGCACGAGTCGTGGACCGGTGCCGACGCGCTTCATGAGGAGGGCAAACAGGGTGCCGATGAACATGGTGACTCCGGCGCACACGGCACAGAAGACGAGTGACCGGACGATCACGGTCCACATCGCCTTGTCGGTGACGAGGTCCTGGTAGTTCTGAAGTCCGATCCATTCGGCTGGCTGCCCGAATTGCTGGGCACGACCGAACTCCTGGAACGACAGGATCAGCTGGCGACCGAGCGGATAGCCCATGCCGACGACGAGTACCAGGATGGTCGGGACGATCAGGAAGTACGGCGTCTTGCTGCGGGTCATACGCGGTGCGCTCATGATCGTCCTTTCTGTCTGGGTCGTGACATTAAGAGACAGAGTGGGGCCCGCAGTGGCCCGCAGGCCCCACTCTGTCGTGTCTTGCTGGTGTTGCGAACTACTTGCCGAGCGCTACTTGTTGAGCATCTCGTTCAGCTTGGCGTCGGCAGCCTTGGCGGCGTCTGCCGGATCGTCGCCGCGGGCGATCGAACCGAAGAACTCCTCCATGACGCTGGCACTCTCGACTGCGGCCCATTCAGGCGATGCGGGCGTGAGCTTGGCGGTGGCTGCTGCAGCGATGGCCGACTTCGCGAATTCGTCATCACCCATGAGGGAGGTGAACTCGTTGTTGGCCGGACCGAGGCCGTTCTTGGCGAGCTGCGTCTGGAACTCATCGCTGTAGATGAGCTTCAGTACGTCGAAGGCGCCGTTCTGGTTCTTCGACTTGGCCGAGATGGCGATGTTCGAGCCACCGGCGAAGACCGGTGCTGTTCCACCGTCGACACCCGGGAGTGCGAACGCGCCCAGATCCTTGGCCTTGTCCTCGGCGACGCTCCAGCGCGCCCAGCTCGGACCCATGAACATGGCTGACTCGCCGTTGTTGAACGGAACCCACGGCTCGGCGTCGAGGCCGTCCTTGGGAGCGAGAGTCGCACCCTTGTAGAGCTCCTGGATCTGCTTCAGACCAGCCTGGGCTTCCGGAGCTGACAGCTTGCCGACCCACTTGTCGCCGTCCTTGACCGCGATGTCTCCACCGTTGGCGAAGATCCAGCTGATGCCGTTGCGCCAGTCCTGACCAGGCAGCCAGAGGCCTGATGTCTTGTCGGTCTTGAGCTGCGTGGCCGCCTTCTGGAAGTCGTCGAGGTTGCTCGGCACGTCGATGCCGGCATCCGCGAACGCCTTCTTGCTGTAGAAGATGTAGCGCGAACCCCAGTAGTAGGGGACTGCCGAGACCTTGCCGTCGAACGTTCCGGCCTCAACGAAGCCCTTCGGGCCGATGTTGTCGCCGAGCTCGTCGAGACGATCAGTCAGATCGGTGAACGCGCCAACGCTGGTGAAGGTAGGCGACTGCGTGTTGCCGACCTCGACGACGTCAGGTGTGTCCTTGCTCTGCAGCGAGGTGTTGAGGCGGGGCATGAGCTCGCCCCACTCGATGTGCTCGACCTTGAGCGTCTTGCCCGCGTGCCGCTTGGCGTACTCCTTGACGAGCCACGCCTCGAGGGGCTTCGGGGTGTCCTCAGCGCCTGCGAGCCAGAGAGTCACAGTCTTGGACTCGTCCGCGGCCGGCTTGTCGTCGCTGCTTCCGCAGGCGGCGAGAGCGGACAACGCCATGGCCGAAGCCAGTGTCGCTGCCGCGATCTTCTTGATCTTCATCGCTGTTCCTTTACTAGATGTAGGTACGTGCTCTTGCAGGCAAAAAGCCGGATTGTCGACAGGTCACACCACCCCTAGCTCGCGGTAGCGCACCAACGCTGCCGCGCCCGTGAGTACGAGCTCGTCGTGCATCGGGACCAGGCGCACCTGGACTCGCTGGGCGACGAAAGGAAGGGTCTGTTGGGCGAGCCCGTCGCGTACCGACTCGAGCAGGGCGCCGTCGAGCAGCTCGGTCGGGCCGTAGAGCACGACGTCGGCGATGCCGAGGGTGGTAACTACGGGGGTCAGGACGGTGGCGAGCTTCGTGCCGACATGTCGACGGTCATCGTCGTTGTCGAGCAGGCTGAGTGCGGGGGCGGAGAGGAAGGTCTCGAGGCAGCCGCGGTTGCCGCAGGAGCACTGACGACCGCCGGGGTCGACGACGACGTGGCCGATCTCGCCGGACGACATCAGTGGACCCGAGAGTGCGCGCCCGTCGATCAGTACTCCACCACCGACACCGGAGCCGATCATCAGCAGCAACATGCCTTGGTCGTCGCCGGCGCCGAAGGCGCTCTCGGCGACGGCGGCGACATTGGAGTCGTTGCCTGCGTGAACCGGAAGCCCGAGCGAGGTGGACAGCTGGGCGGCCAGGTCTACGTTCTCCCAGCCGAGGTTGGGAGCGATGATCACGGTGCCGTCGCCATCGACGATGCCGGGTGTGCCGATGCCGATGCCGAGGATGCGGCGTGGGGTGGATTCGCGCAGACGTACCGCCAGCCCGGCGATCACCGCGATGTCGTCGCCGCGGCTGAACTCGACCTGCTCGCGGGTGAGGATCTTGCCGTCAAGGTCGACGACTGCGCCGGTCAGATGTCCGTCGGCCGAGAGGTCGAGGGCGATCGCGACCGGAGCGTCCTCCGACATGCCGACCAACGTGGCGGGCTTGCCCATGTGCGTACCCGGGCGGGTGCCGAGCTCGATCAGGAAGCCTTCTTCGATCAGTTCGGCGACGAGGTCTGAGATCGTCACCCGGGTCAGCGACGTCTCGCGGGCGAGGTCGGCTCGGCTGCGTGCGCCGTTGTCGACGAGCTGCTGGAGGATCAGGGCGCGGTGGTGACGGCGGGCGTCTCCGGGGAGCACTTTGCCGACCGGTCGCCGACCAGACGTCGTGCTCCGTCGCGGTGTCTCTTTGATCTGGGTCACATAGTTAATAAAGCGTACTAACAAAGTCAGAGTCAAGAGTTTGAGGTGACAAATCGGTGAAGTGACCGTCGCCCCGCTCGGCGTGAGCGGTCACCTGCCCGATATCGTTGCTGGTTCATCACCTCGGGCGTACGTCGTCACGACGACGTACATGGCCCGCCGACACCCAGCCGGAATGGATCCCTCATGGCATCGACCGTCGAGAACGTCATCAGCCTCAGCAAGCGCAGAGGATTTGTCTACCAATGTGGAGAGATCTACGGCGGCACACGCTCCGCCTGGGACTATGGCCCGCTCGGTGTCGAGCTCAAGGACAACATCAAGCGCCAGTGGTGGCGCTCGATGGTTCAGAGCCGCGATGACGTCGTCGGACTCGACTCATCGGTGATCCTGCCGACGCCCGTCTGGAACGCGTCCGGCCACCTCGCTGCGTTCGTCGACCCGCTGGTCGAGTGCCAGAAGTGCCACAAGCGCTATCGCCAGGATCACCTGCAGGAGGCGTACGCCGAGAAGAAGAAGCTCGACGACCCTGATGCGGTCGGCATGGAGCTCATTGTCTGCGAAAACTGCGGTACCCGCGGTGAGTGGACCGAGCCGAAGATGTTCAACGGCCTCCTCAAGACCTACCTCGGCCCGGTTGAGTCGGACGAGGGACTGCACTACCTGCGCCCCGAGACCGCCCAGGGCATCTTCATCAACTTCGCCCAGGTCATGACGACCTCGCGCAAGAAGCCGCCGTTCGGCATCGGTCAGATCGGCAAGAGCTTCCGCAACGAGATCACCCCGGGCAACTTCATCTTCCGCACTCGCGAGTTCGAGCAGATGGAGATGGAGTTCTTCGTCGAGCCCGGTACGGACGAGGAGTGGCACGAGACCTGGATCCAGACCCGTATGGACTGGTACACCGGCCTCGGCATCAACCCCGACAACCTGCGTCTGTACGAACACGCGCAGGAGAAGCTGTCGCACTACTCCAAGCGGACCGTCGACATCGAGTACCGCTTCGAGTTCCAAGGCTCGGAGTGGGGCGAGCTTGAGGGCATCGCGAACCGTACGGACTTCGACCTCAAGACGCACAGCGAGCACTCCGGCAAGGACCTGCAGTACTTCGACCAGCCCAACAACGAGCGCTGGACGCCGTACGTCATCGAGCCCGCCGCCGGCGTCAACCGTTCGATGATGGCGTTCCTGGTCGATGCGTACGTCGAGGAGGAAGTGCCCAACGCCAAGGGAGGCACCGACACCCGTACCGTGCTGAAGCTCGACCACCGTCTTGCGCCGGTCAAGGCTGCGGTGCTCCCGCTTTCGCGCAACGAGGACCTGTCGCCCAAGGCGCGTGCACTCGCCGCCGAGCTGCGCGGATTCTGGAACGTCGACTTCGACGATGCGCAGGCCATTGGCAAGCGCTATCGCCGCCAGGACGAGATCGGCACACCGTTCTGCATCACGGTCGACTTCGAGACGCTCGAGGACAACGCTGTGACGATCCGTGAACGCGACACCATGACGCAGGAACGCATCCCACTCGACCAGGTCACGGCCTGGCTCGCGGCGCGTCTGCCTGGTTGCTGACCCGGGCGTGAGTGACAATCGGCAGGTGTCGACACTCAAACGCCCTGCCCTGGTCGTCGCCGCTGTCGCGGCGATGTTCGCTCTCGCTGCCTGCGGTTCTGACGCCAAGGACGACGAAGGCGTACCAGTTCCCAAGGGATTTGACCTGCCCGCCGGGGTGACCCTGACCAAGGGCGGCACCGTGCTGACCGAGGACAAATCGGCGAGCGTGATCTACCAGGTCGGCAATGCCGCCGCGAGCGCCATCACGGTCACAGTGACCGAGGTACGCAAGGGAGACATCAAGGACTTCAAGTTCTTCTCCCTCGATGCGGAGTCCAAGCAGTCGACGCCGTTCTACGTCAAGGTGACGGTCAAGAACGAAGGTCCCGCTGGGTTGGGCGGCGCAGCCCTACCGATCTACTCGCACGACTCGGCCAACACGATTCGTGACGCCAACCAACTCGTCGGCAACTTCAAGCCATGCCCCAACTCGGTGCTGCCCAAATCATTCCTCCCGGGTGCGTCGGCGGATCTGTGCCTCGTCTACCTCGTACCCAAGGGCAAAGCGCTCCAGTCGGTTGACCTGCAGACCGGTTCGGCCAAAGACGCCATCACCTGGACCCCGTAGGTCCCGTCAAGAGGTGTGACCGCCTCTCGTCAGCCTCAGCTGCCGCCTTGAGCAACCCAGTGCTGTCCGAATTGTGTGCTCAGCGCTGCGTACGCAGTCGAATTGAGCTCAAGCTTGAAGAACGTCTCCTCGTCCGACTTCCATCCCGAGTTGTTGAGATTCTGAGACCCCGTGAAGTAGAAGTACCTCGGGGTGCCCGTCGAACCGGTTGTCGCTTTGATCAGGATCGACTTGTCGTGGACCTGGGTGGGCGGATCGGACAGCACTACTGCACCGGCATCCTGAAGCTTGCCCTTGACATCGATCTCGTTGACCGAGTCGCTGTCGTCGATGTCCGAGACGAGCACCTTGACGGCGCATCCCTTCTTGCGAAGTGCGATCAGCTGGTCGGCGACTGCGATGCGCGAATCGTCGAACTCTGCTTGGGTGACGTTTACCTGACATCCGCCGGTCGTCGTGTACTGGGAGAACGGCGTGAGGCGTCCCGCTATCGGGTCCGAGCCTGACCACGGCGACGTGTAGAGCGTGCCCACCTGTGTGGCGATTGCCCTGTTCCCGGTGTCGTTCTCGTGATACATCGTCACCCACCACGAGTTGAGCGCGTCGTAGAGCTCCTTGTCGCCGTAGATCACCACGGCATTGTTGGTCATGGCCCAGTTGCTTGAGTTGTGGTTGGCCGACGTGATGACCGAGACGTAGTTGTGGGTCGTTGACCCGTCCGTGATCGTCTGAAACGTGGCGAACTTTGCGTGCATGGAAGCGTCGGTGGCGTTACTGCCGGCCCGGCAGGACGCGAAATTGTCCGAGTCATTGGGGTCGTCAGGATCGGGGTCGTATGACGGCTTCCAGGTCGTGTGGTTGAAGTTGCACAAGTGGTAGTCGCCGTCGGCCACCATCGAGCTGATGAGCCCATTTGGAACGTAATTGTGGTCGCCTGTGTAGTCCGAGTTGTAGTCCGAACCCTTGGCGACCATCCGAATGTTCACATCTCGTGCTCGAGCCTCGGTGATCGCCGTTGACAACCGGTCAGCTACCGGCAGCTGATCGTTGTTTCCCCAGTTGTACATCGCCAGCTTGACGTTGCCCGTCGCGTGGTCGATCAGCCAGTTGTACTTCTGCATGATCGAGATGTCTTTCCCACTCGTCGTCATCCATGGCTTCGAGTTGTAGACCTCGACGCGGACGCTTGGGTCCTGCGGAGACATGAAGCTGGTGGTCGGCGTCATCCCAGTGCTGTCGACCCCAAGTTCGCCGCTCGCCCCCGACGACCCGGCGACCAGCGCCGCCGTGCTGAGTGCGGCTGTTGCGATGACTGTGCTGATGCCAAAACGACGTGATGCCATGATCCGAAGTCCCCCCGTGGGCCCGTGTGAACGGCGCGTGTGGCGTGAGCATACAAATTCGAACGGGGTTTGGCTATGCCTCTGCAGCGGCGGTGGCAGGATACGGCCGGCTCTTGCCCTCACGAACCTCTGGGACAATGGGCGCATGTCCATTGCCACCGTGCCGCGCACTCTGCGCCTTGGCGACCTCGAGGTCGCGACGCCTGTGGTGCTTGCGCCGATGGCGGGCGTGACCAATGCGGCATTCCGCCAGCTCTGCGCCGAGCAGGGTGCGGGTCTGTACGTCTGCGAGATGATCACCTCGCGCGGCATTGTCGAGGGTGACAAGACCAGCATGGCGATGCTGACGTTCGCCCCCAACGAGACCGTTCGGTCGGTCCAGCTCTACGGCATCGACCCCACGTACGTCGGCCGTGCCGTCGAGATCCTGTGTGCTGAGCACGGCGTCGACCACGTCGACCTCAACTTTGGTTGCCCGGTCCCCAAGGTGACCCGCAAGGGTGGTGGCGCGGCACTGCCGTGGAAGTCGACGTTGCTGGGCGAGATCCTCACCGCAGCTGTCGGCGCCGCGAAGCCGTACGGCATCCCCGTGACAATGAAGACCCGCAAGGGCATCGACGACGAGCACCTGACCTATCTCGATGCGGGACGCATCGCGCAGGATGCCGGCTGCGCCGCGATTGCGTTGCACGGTCGTACGGCAGTCCAGCACTACTCGGGTCGTGCCGACTGGGACTCGATCGCCCAGCTCAAGGCGGCCGTCGACATCCCAGTGCTGGGCAATGGCGACATCTGGGAAGCCGCGGACGCAATCCGCATGGTTGACGAGACTGGCATCGACGGCGTCGTGGTCGGCCGTGGCTGCCTCGGTCGGCCCTGGCTGTTCCGCGACCTTGCCGCTGCGTTCAACGGCGAGGACGTGCTTCAGCTGCCGACCCTTGGCGAGGTCGCTGGCGTGATGCGCCGGCATGCTGAGCTCCTCGGCGAGCTGCTGGGCGAGGAGCGCGGCTGCATCGAGTTCCGCAAGCACATCGCGTGGTACCTCAAGGGGTTTGCCGCAGGCAAGGACGTACGCAGCCAGCTCGGCATGGTGTCCTCGTACGCGAACCTTGACGACCTGCTCGGCCGACTCGATCCGACCGAGGCCTATCCGGTGGCTGAGCTCGGCACCCCGCGAGGACGACAGGGCACACCGAAACGCGTGTCAGTGCCCGACGGTTGGCTCGACTCCCGCGAGATCACGGAGCCGCTCGACGCAGGTGCCGAAGACGCAACCGACGGCGGCTAGAGCAGGCGGCCAAGCCCGCAAACTCCTAATACACCTAGCGAGTGACGGACAACGCCCTACGGTGATCCCATGAGCTTGCCCAAGTTTGTCCTTCATCAACCTCTCCCGCCGACACCTGAGTACATTTTGACGAACTGGGATGAAATGTGACTTCGGGTTGGCGTTTGTCCAAGTGGGGGCGCGAACTTCCCGCCTCGGACTTCCAGATATGGCGTATGCACAAGTCGAGATTGTGGATTTTCACGCTGGCCACTGTTGGCGGATGGAGTGGCTGCGGTGTCTGGTTGATGCTCCAAGGCGAACTTGCTCTGGGTGTACTGGGGCTCGTCGCTATCGCCATTGGTTTCATTTGGGCGTGGATTCAAGTCTGGTTGCCCAAGGCGGTTCTGACGTCATCGGACCTTTGGGTCATGAACCGAATTCGAACTCATCGAATCGAGCTAGATGAAGTAGCCGGCGCCGTTGATCGCGCTATGTACGTGACCTTTGTCCTGAACGATGACACGCGGATTGAAGTAACTTCGATTGTCGGGTGGCATAAGGCGCAAACGTGGAACCGGACCCTCGCCACTCATGCCGTGGCATTCGCCGACGCGGTCTTCGCAGCGAAGGAACTCAAGTTGCGGTCGGCCAAGAACTGAACTGTGTGGCCCCTAGAACGGCGAGCACCGGAAACGACCCCAGCAACCGCCAGGGGCGGCGGGCGACTCGATCACGCCCCAACCGTGATCGCCGGCCCTATTGAGCATCGGGTAAGCCCGCCTGTGTTCACTCTGTGCCGACTGACCGCGTGCCGGTGGGCCGCCGGACATTCGGTCAGGCGGCTTGGCGGTACTGGCTTCTTCGCCGCCTGCGAAGTGGCACGTGGTGAACGTTGGTGAACTCGTAGCCGTCGACGGCGTTGCCGGTGATGTGGAGTAGTTCTCGATGCAGCAAGTGGTGGCAGCGTGAGCATAGGCCGATGAGGTTGTTGAGGTCCGTCTTGCCGCCTTTGGACCACCAGATGACGTGATGGATCTCCAGATGGGTGTTGTGACAGCCGGGTGCGGCGCACTCGTTGCCCTGTCGAGCAAGGACCGCCTTGCGCTGACGGCCGGTCGCGAGGCGCTGGGTGCGTCCGACGTCGAGAATCTCCCCGTTGCGGGTGTGGATCGGGGTGATGTCGGCGGTGCAGGTGAGGTAGTCGAGCAGTCGTGGTCCGATCGAGCCGTAGCCCGCCAGCTGGGCCGGTCCATCATCGGTGGCGTCGAGGATCACCGAGAGCTGCGGCCGTACGCCGTTGTCGGACGGGAGCCCTGACTCGAGTAGTGCAGTCATCAAGGCGTCAATGCCGGCGACACGGCGCTGGGCGCTGGTACGCAGGTCATCGGGTCCGGTCGGCTTGGAGACTGAGTCGTGCACGGCCTTGAGCTTGGCGCCGATGATCGGGTTGAGGAATCCGTTGACATGGAACCCGTCGGGCACCGCATTGACCTGGAAGTCTTCACGGTCCATACCTTCGGCCCACGCCTTGTCGAGGTCATCGGGGTAGACGACTTCCCGCAGATGGCGGATGACCTTGAACAACTCATGCGGCTCGGCATTCCTCGCCACGTCGACCAGGACCGCTTCGTGCTCGGCGACCACGTCGGCGCCGACGTGCTTGATGCCGTAGGTGAAGGCAGCCACGTGCTCACCCCTGATCTCGCCGGACTCGGCTGCCTCACCAACCTCTGGCAGTTGGGCAATGGTCTGCGGCATGCGCACCAATGTGGTGGCGTCCTTGGCGCTGAGGCGCAGCTCGTTGCGGACCCACACGTTCAACGACGATGCGCCGTCAAGCTCGTAGGAGCGGGACAACTCGATCGACGACAACCGCGCCGCGATCGCCGTGTCCAGCGCGTCTTTGGCGGCCTGGAGGGTGCGGACTGCGTCACGGTCATCGGCAGAATGCAGCGCGTCAGCCGCCGTCTGCAATGCCTGAAATGTCGCCCCCGATTCCATACCAAAACA
>JAKFCR010000015.1:0-1969 GCA_036676545.1 Aeromicrobium sp.
CCTGGCTCAAGGACAACGAGCCAGGTCTGTACGACGCACTCCAGGTTCCGCTCATCCCAGCCGTAGGCAAGCTCTCAAGGACGGTCAAAGCATGATCATCGACGTACCCGAAGGCAAAGACCCGATCAACTACGTGTGGGGCGAGATGGTCCCAGGGATCGGCGGTGCCGCTGCGACCATGGCGTTGAAGGTCTACTCCGACTCGACCCTGGGCCTCCGCGAGTTCGAGGCGGCACGCCTGCGCATCGCGCAGATCAACGGCTGCCTGTTCTGTCAGGACTGGCGCACCGAGCGCGACGGCGAAAAGGTCGAGGACACCTTTGACGAGGCCGTCACCAACTGGCGCACCACGGACGCGTTCGACGAACGTACGCGCCTGGCTGCTGAGTACGCCGAGCTCTACGCATCGGACCACCACAGCATCGACCACCTGTTCTGGAAGCGGATGCTCGCCGAGTACGACCAGCGCGAGGTCGTCGAGCTCAGCATGTGCATCGGCTCGTGGCTGTCGTTCGGACGTCTGAACCGGATCCTCGGACTCGACACCGCCTGCGTCCTGCCGTCACACGTCGTATGACGACGCGCGTCGCGGTCTGGTCCACGGGCACGCTCGGCCGTCACGCGATTGCCGGCATCGACCTCAACCCTGAGCTCGAGCTGGTCGGCGTATGGGTCAGCAGTCCTGAGAAGGACGGCCAGGATGCCGGACAGCTCGCCGATCTCGGCCGCGATCTCGGCGTCATCGCCAGCGCGGATCGCGACACTGTCCTCGCCGCCAACCCCGACTGCATCGTCTACTGCGCGATCACCGAAGACCGGTTCTTCGAGGCGTACGAGGATCTCGTTGGCTTCCTCGAGGCCGGCATCAACGTCGTGGCCAGCGGACCGGTCATCCTCCTCTACCCGAACCCGACGCTTCCTGACTCGATGTGGGAGCGCATCGAGGAGGCCGGCGCGAAGGGCAACGCCAGCCTGCACGCCAACGGCATCGACCCAGGCTGGGCCAACGACATCTTCCCGCTGCAGCTCACCTCGTTGAGCCAGCGCATCGACCAGGTTCGAGTGCTCGAGATCGCCGACTACTCGACCTACGACCAGGCCGTCACGATGGGCGACATCTTCGGCTTCGGCAAGCCGATCGAGGAAGTGGCTCCTCTCTGGCAACCGGGCATGCTCGCGTCCGGATGGGGTCCCGTGGTGCGCCAGATGGCAGCGGGACTCGGCGTGACGCTCGATGAGCCACTCGTCGAGGTCGTCGAGCGACTTCCCGCCGAGGCTGACATGTCGACGGTGTGCGTCGACATCAAGAAGGGCACCATGGCGGCCGTTCGGTTCGAGGTCATCGGCATGGTCGACGGTGAGCCGCGCATCGTGGTCGAGCACGTGACGCGTACGCATGTCGACCAAGCTCCGGACTGGCCCAAGCCCGCCAGCGGAGATGGTTCCTACAGGATCGAAATCACCGGCGAGCCGATGATGACGGTCGACTTCACCCACATCGGCGAGCACGGCGACCACAACGACAGCGGCATGATCATCACGGCCCAGCGCCTGGTGAACGCCGTGCCTGCTGTCGTCGCCGCAAAGCCTGGGCTGGTCACGGCCCTCGACCTCCCGCTGGTCACCGGCCGCGGAATCCTCGGCGTATGACGTTCGCCGGCAAGAGCATCCTCGTCACAGGTGCGTCCTCCGGGCTCGGTGCAGCGACCGTTCGACGCTTCGCCGCCGGCGGCGGGCTCGTGTACGCCGCCTCTCGCGATCAGGAGAAGCTGGCCGAGGTCGCCGCCTCATGCGCTGACCTCCCGGGCGAGGTGCGGTTCGGACCTCTCGATGTCGCTTCGCCTGCCGACTGTCGGGCTGCCGTCGCTGCGGCCGTCGACGCGTACGGGCGACTCGACGTACTGGTCAACAACGCGGGACGCCACGACTTCCGGATCACGACTGACGTCACCGAGGACGAGTGGGACGC
>JAKFCR010000016.1:0-11998 GCA_036676545.1 Aeromicrobium sp.
ACGTACGATGGGGGCATGGCAGCCGTCACTGAAGAACAGGTCCGCGAGGCCCTGAGCACCGTCAACGATCCTGAGATCAAGCGTCCGATCACCGACCTCGGCATGGTTGACGGCATCTCGATCACCGAAAACGAGATCACCGTACGACTGCTTCTGACGGTCTCCGGCTGCCCACTCAAGGACACCCTCAACCGCGACATCACCGCAGCCGTTCTCACAGTCGCCCCGGACGTCAACGTTGTCGTCGACATGGGCGTCATGAACGACGAGCAGCGCAAGAGCATGCAGCAGATGCTGCGAGGCGGCCACACCGAGCGTGAAGTTCCGTTCGCCCAGGTCGGCTCACTCACCAAGGTCTTCGCCATCGCCTCCGGCAAGGGTGGCGTCGGCAAGTCGACTGTCACGGTCAACCTCGGTCTGGCCATGGCCAATCGTGGACTCAAGGTCGGCATCATCGACGCTGACATCTACGGCCACTCGATCCCCGACATGCTCGGGGTCGGCGACCTCCGCCCGACCCAGGTCGAAGACATGATCATGCCCGTACCGGTCAAGGGTATGAAGGTCATCAGCATCGGCATGCTGAAGCCCAACAAGAACCAGGTGGTCGCCTGGCGCGGCCCGATGCTTGACCGTGCGCTGCTGCAGATGCTCAGTGACGTCTACTGGGGCGACCTCGACGTGCTCCTGCTCGACCTTCCGCCGGGTACGGGTGACGTGGCGATCAGCCTCGGTCAGCACCTTCCCAACGCCGAAGTGCTCGTCGTCACGACGCCGCAGCCCGCTGCCGCCTCTGTCGCCGAACGCGCCGGAACGATGGCGTCGATGATGCATCAGCGTGTCGTCGGCATCGTCGAGAACATGTCCTACTTCCAGCTCCCCAGCGGCGAGCGCATGGAGATCTTCGGCTCCGGTGGCGCTGCCGCGGTTGCCGAGACGCTGACCGCACGCTTCGGCTACGACGTGCCGGTGCTCGGTCAGGTGCCTCTCGAGGAGAAGCTGCGTGAAGGGGGCGACTCCGGTGAGCCGATCATTGCAACCAATCCTGACTCCGAAGCCGCCAAGATCCTGCAGCAGATCGCCGACGGGCTCAGCGGCCGCTCGCGCGGTCTCGCCGGCATGCAGCTCGGCTTGGCGCCCGCCGGCCGGCTCTAGGCTCGACCCATGTTCGGCATCGGCGTACCGGAGATGCTGGTCATCGCCATGGTCGCGATGCTCGTCTTCGGTCCTGAAAAGCTGCCTGACCTTGCCCGTCAGTTCGGTGGATTCGTACGCACCGTGCGCCAGATGGCCGAGAACGCCAAGAACGACCTCGGTCGGGAGATGGGCGAGGATTTCTCGGGGCTGAGCCTCAGGGACCTCGATCCCCGCGAAGTGGTCCGCAAGACCTTCCTCGAGGACGGTGACCTCGGCGACACCACGCCGGCACCCGTCAAGGAGACACGCATCCTGCGCCCTGGCGAGGCTCCCCCGTACGACCCTGAGTCGACCTAGGCCGAGTCGACTAGGCGGCAGAAAGCCAGGCGGTCATACGGTTGAGTCCGTCACCGACCCGGTCCACCGGGCCGTCAGAGCCAGACCCGCGAGGCAGCTCGTTAACTGCTCGCGCCACTCGTCCGTGGTCAGTGTCCGTGACGATCGTGTAGACGACGCCGTCGTAGTCCCACGTCACGAGCATGGGCGATCCGTCACGGATCCATACGTCTGACTTGCCCAGCTTTGACGCCTCGAATCCGTCGAGGCTCGCCTTGTCGAGCACGCCAGATTGCTCAAACAGGTTGAGCTTGGAGGTTCCGTTGGAGTAGCTCAGCGCCACAGCGTCATCGGCCCACGTGCCGGACGTACGGTCGAGGTCACCTGCGAGCTTCTCCTTGCAGGGCCATCCATCGTGGTCAAGATCCTCGAGCTTGGTGTCGCTGATCGTGGCGCCGACCTGGACGGCTGCCGCACCGTAGAAGTCTGCGGCGTAGCGATCGAATGGCGGAGCGACCTTGTCGCCAACCGTGTTGTCGTCAGCCCCACCGACCGCGTATGCGGCAACCATGACCGCCATCGATGCGCCGGCGACGACGATGCCGGCGCGGAACGGAACGGAGTGACGCAGGCGCTCCCACCAGGTCTGATGATGAGGTGGCTGAGCGGCCAGTCCGGCCAGCGAAGCCAGCAGCTCCGCTGGGGGTTCAGGGGCGGTGACCGTGCTCATGCGGGACTTCAGGAGTCGTTGCTGACGTACGGCCTTGTCGCAGGCCCTGCAGTCTTCGAGGTGTCGCGAAGCCGCTCGCATGGCGTCTGGGGACAGCTGTGCGTCCACATACGCTGCGACGTCGGCTCCGAGGTGTGCCATCAGACGCCGAGGGGTCCTACGAAACGGGTGCGGCCCTTGCGGGGAGCGCGGTGCGCGAGGGCAGCACGGAGCTGCGTACGGCCACGGTGGATGCGAGAACGTACGGTGCCGAGCTTGATGCCGAGTACGTCGGAGATCTCCTCGTACGACAGACCTTCGACATCACACAGCACGACGGCAACACGGAACTCGTCGGACAGAGATGCCAGGGCGGCCTCGATGTCCGGGTCGAAGTTGGCATCGTGAACCGCCGACTCGGGCAGGATCTCCGCGCTGAGCAGCCGATCCTCGGCTCCTTCGCCGAAGCCATCCATGCGAAGACGTGACTTGCGGCGTACGCGGTCGAGGAACAGGTTGGTCGTGATGCGGTGCAACCAGCCGGGAAAGTTGCCGGGCTCGTACGTGTCGAGCGAGCGGAAGACGCGGATGAACACGTCCTGCGTGAGGTCTTCGGCGTCCTGGCGATTGCCGGTCAGCCGGTAGGCAAGCCGGTAGACGCGCGCGGAGTGCTCCGCCACGATGTCGTCCCATTCCAGCGTTGCCGTTGTCACGTCTTCTTCTTCCCTGTGAAGCAGAGTCATGCATTGATCGTTGACCCTTCACCTGAGAGAACGCACAGAACCACCTGACTGTTCCCCGCAAGTCTCATGTGCAGCCTCCCCGCCCCACGGGCTTCGCGCGACTACGCTGGTCCCAACCACCATCCGAGGAGCCGACCATCACCACCGCAGCAAGCCTGGCCTACGCCGAGGACTACAACCCCGAGGACGAACACCTCGCGGCAGCCCGACAGCGTGCGGAAGAGGTCGGCGTCGTGCCGATCGGGTCAGGTGGCGGAGCGATGCTGACATTCCTCGCCTCGACCATTGGCGCCAAGTCGATCGTCGAGATCGGCACCGGTACGGGTGTCTCGGGCTTGTGCTTGATGCGCGGCATGCAGGCCGACGGCGTTCTGACGTCGGTCGACCTCGAGGCCGAGAACCAGCGGCTGGCGCGCGAGACCTTCACCGAAGCAGGCTTTGCACCGCAGCGGTTCAGGTTGATCGCCGGCGCAGGACTCGAGGTCATGCCTCGACTGACTGATGCGGGCTACGACCTGGTGTTCCTCGACGGCGACAAGGTCGAGTACGGCGAATACCTCGACCAGGCACTTCGCCTCGCACGTCCTGGTGGCGTGATCGTGTTCGACAACGCCCTCTGGCACGACCGCGTCGCCGATCCGGCGCAGCGCGACCCCGAGACGACCGCGATCCGCGACCTGCTCCAGCGCGTTGCCAATGACGAGAACCTGCGCAGCGTCCTCCTGCCCCTCGGCGACGGACTGCTGGCAGCTCAGCTCATCTGACTCTGCCGAGACGCACGCCGTGACCGCCGGACGATTCGCCCCGTCCCCCTCGGGTGACCTGCATGTTGGCAACCTGCGTACCGCCGTGCTCGCCTGGCTGCATGCTCGCCGAACTGATCGCGCGTTCCTGGTCCGGATCGAGGATCTCGACCGCGTACAGCCCGGCGCTGAGGAACGACAGCTCGCCGACCTCGCGGCGCTGGGTCTGGACTGGGACGGCCCCGTCGTCCGTCAGTCCGAGCGCGCCCGCCTGTACGACGCTGCGCTCGCGTCCCTGGCAGGGCGCGGGCTCGTCTACGACTGCTTCTGCACCCGACGCGAGATCCTCGACGCTCCTTCAGCGCCGCATGAACCGCCGGGGATCTATCGCGGCACCTGCCGCAACCTGAGCGATGCCGAGCGAGCCGCCCAGGCCGCGGTGCGACCAGCCGCCCTGCGACTTCGAAGCGGGATCTCAGATCTCACGATCCACGACGAGCTCCACGGCCAGTACGACGGCGTGGTTGACGACTTCGTACTGCGCCGCGGGGACGGCGTGGTGGCGTACAACCTCGCAGTCGTGGTCGATGACGCCCATCAGGGCGTCGATCAGGTGGTGCGCGGGGAGGACCTGCTGCCGTCTGCGCCGCGCCAGGCGTACCTCGCGACCCTGCTTGGTGCCGAGGTGCCGACGTACGTCCACGTGCCGGTTGCGGTCAACACCGACGGGCAGCGCCTGGCCAAGCGCGACGGAGCTGTCACCTATCAGCAGCTGCAGGAGCTCGGCGTCGACGCGATGACGCTCATCGCGGAGTCACTCGGACTCGCGGGCTCGACGATGGCTGAGCTGCTCGACGAGTACGACCCCATGTTGCTGCCTCGAGACCCATGGGTGTTCGTGCCACCGCTGAGTCATTCATAGTGACGGGCTAGTCGTCGTCCCGGCCGTGCTCGAAGTGCGACGACGAGCGGAAGCCGGCCGGACCGCGTACGACTGCGACGATCTCGCAGGCCTCGATCGAGATTGGCGCAGCACCGACAATCTTGGAGCCGGGCGACTCAGCGGCGCGCTTCTCGAAGTCCTCCTGGAACTTCGCGCGAGCTTCGTCGGAGACGAACACGTACGAACCCTCGAACCACTCACCCTTGCGCGCGCGCCACGTCTTGACCCGAAGGCCATCGAGACCGGCGAACTTGGCGTAGGACTCGTCCTCAACGTACGAGCGAAGAGCCTTGAGCGTGCCCTTCGGAGCGTCCTGCAATGACCAACGAACGGTCAGCCCGAACATCAGACAGCTTTGAGTGCGTCGCCGAGGGTTTCAGCCTCTTCATTGTTGAGCTCGACGACGAGGCGACCGCCGCCTTCGAGCGGAACGCGCATGACGATGCAGCGTCCTTCCTTGGTGACCTCCATCGGGCCGTCTCCGGTCCGTGGCTTCATGGCGGCCATCAGTTCCCCTCTCGTCGCGATGCGTCCGGCTGAAACTGCTGAACGCGTGCCTCCTATTATCGCCTATGGCGCGAACGCCTTCGACCGCAGTCCCACAGGAGAGCCCCATGAGTGACCTGAACAGCCCCCCGGTGACGTACGAGGTGGCCGACGGCGTCGCCACCGTGACGTTCAATCGGCCCGACACGATGAACAGCATGACGACCGAGACGAAGGTCGCGCTGAGGGACGCGCTGCACCAGGCAGCGGCCGACAGCGAGGCGCGCTGCGTCGTTCTGACCGGCACCGGGCGGGCGTTCTGCGTCGGCCAAGACCTCAAGGAACACGTCGCAGGACTGACGTCCGACGACCCGGGCCAGCTGTCCGACACGGTCCAGGAGCACTACAACCCGGCGGTCACCGCGATCGCAACCATGCCGAAGCCCGTGATCGCTGCGGTCAACGGCATCGCCGCAGGTGCCGGCGCATCGTTGGCGTTCGCCGCCGACTTCCGACTGCTGCGTCGTTCGGCAGGGTTCAACCTCGCGTTCGCCGGTATCGCGCTGTCGTGCGACACCGGTGCGTCGTGGACGCTCCCCCGTCTGGTGGGCTTCGGTCGCGCCACGCAGCTCCTGCTGCAGCCTCGTACGATTCCCGCCGACGAAGCGCTGGAGCTCGGCATGGCGACGACTGTCGTCGACGATGACGCATTCGACGCCGAAGTTGCCGCACTGGCGCGCTCGCTCGCCGACGGGCCGACGCTCGCGTACGCCTCGATCAAGCGTTCGCTGGCGTTCTCGGCGACGAACGATCTGCCGGCGTCGCTCGACCAGGAAGCGCAGAAGATGGCTCTGACCGGCGCCTCCGAAGATCACCTCGCGGCGGTCAAGGCATTCCTCGCCAAGGAGAAGCCAACCTTCACAGGTCGCTGACTGGCCCCATACAGGTCAGGCGGGGCGCTGGTGCTGGCGTCGCTGGTCCTCAGTCGCCGACTGCTCCCACGCGACAACTTCAGCGCGGGCCTGGATCTCGGCGGTCTCGCTCGCCGCGAGTGCGTCGTTGGCTTTCATCAGGTCGGACCGTGCCGACTCGATGTCCGACTGGGCCGAGCTGAGGTCAGCCGTCAGGGCGTCGACGCGGGCGCGCTCGGCCGACACGCGTTCGCGGGTCTTGGCCAGGTCGATCTCGGCGGTGACAAGTGAGTCACGAAGGGTCTCGATCTGGGCGTCCTTGTGCCGGATGCGTGAAGCCATCTGCTCGGCGTATGCGGTGTGCTCCTGCGAGCGGGCAACCGCCTGCAACCGGTTGTGCTGGGCAATCTCGGCCCGGTCCTTCGCCCAGTCGCGGCGCATCTGGCCGAGATCGTTGGCGATGAGTCGCGCGGACACGATGCCTGCGACGACGCCGTAGATCGTGGCGCCAACGAGCACAGGGATCGTCGAGACGGCGATGGCGCCGGCGGCGAACAACACCGCCGTGACGAGCAGCGCGGTCGCCGCGAGGACTCTGCGGGACCGTGCCGACTTACGGGAGTGACTCATGCTCCGATGGTAAGTATTTTCACCCGGATTGCCGGGAGCCACGCCTCAGCGGGCGACACAGTCCTCGAGGTGGTCATTGACCATGCCGGTGGCCTGCATGAGCGCGTATGCGGTCGTCGGCCCGAAGAACCGGAATCCCTTCTTCTTCAGTGCCTTGGCCATGGCAATCGACTCAGGGGTCGTCGCAGTGACCTCGGCATACGACTTCGGCGCCGGGCGGGGCGGTGGGGCGAATGACCAGAGCAGGTCGCTGAACGACTCGTCGAGTTCGAGCAGAGTGCGGGCGTTGCTGATGGTCGCCTCGATCTTCATCCGATTGCGGACGATGCCAGCGTCCTGCAGCAGTCGCTCGACGTCGGCGTCACCGAAGGTCGCCACGACCTCCGGATCGAAACTGGCGAACGCCTCCCGGAAGCCCTCACGTTTGCGCAGGATGATCAACCACGACAGCCCAGACTGGAACGCCTCGAGCGACATCCGCTCGAACAGCTCACGATCACCTCGGAGCTCCTTGCCCCACTCGGTGTCGTGATATTCGATCATCGCGGGATCGTCGCCCCACGGACAACGGACCACGCTGTGCTCGTTGGTGGCTAGGCTCATGGACGTGATCGTGCCACGCAGGGAGGACAGTCTCCGACTGGGCTCACGAGAGTTCGCGCCCGGCGAGTTCGCGCTGATGGCGATCATCAACCGCACGCCGGACTCGTTCTACGACAACGGTGCGACCTTCGACCTGGAGCCCGCCCTCGAGCATCTCGCCCGAGCGGTCGCCGAGGGCGCTGACATCGTCGACGTCGGTGGCGTACGCGCTGGCTATGGTCCCGAGGTCGATGCAACCGAAGAGCTTCGGCGTACGTCCGACTTCGTCGCTGAGGCGCGGTCGCGATTCCCTGATCTGGTCATCAGCATCGACACCTGGCGCAGCGAGGTCGCGGACGAGTTGTGCAAGCTCGGCGCCGACCTCGTCAATGACACCTGGTCGGGCCACGACCCGGACCTGGCGTCGGTTGCCGCCCAACACGGCGCCGGCATCGTCTGCAGTCACACCGGCGGAATCGGTCCTCGTACGGACCCGCATCGCGCTTCGTACGCCGATGTCGTTGCGGACGTCATCAACACCGTCACAGAGCTGGCTGACAAGGCCGTGGCGGCCGGTGTGCGGGCCGACGGCGTCCTGATCGACCCGACGCACGACTTCGGCAAGAACACGCGCCACAGCCTCGAATTGACCCGCCGCCTCGACGAGCTCGTGGCAACCGGCTGGCCGGTACTTGTGGCGCTGTCCAACAAGGACTTCGTCGGAGAGACTCTCGACCTCGACAAGGACCGGCGCCTCCCCGGCACCTTGGCGGCCACTGCCGTCTCCGCATGGCACGGCGCGCGCGTCTTCCGCGCGCACAACGTCGCCGAGACACGTCAGGTGCTCGACATGGTCGCGTCCATCAAAGGCGACCGACCACCAGCGGTGGCCCGCCGAGGCTTGGCTTAATTAGAGACGTTCCTAGTTGTCCTTGGCCACGAACCAGGCGACAGCTTCGTCGATGTCGTCGGTGATGTGCAGCATGTCGATGTCCTCAGCACTGACCTTGTAGTCCGTGAGCATCGTGTTGCGCAGCCAGTCGATCAGGCCGCCCCAGTACTCGGTGCCGAAGAGAACGATCGGGAACGACGTGATCTTGCCCGTCTGAGCCAGCGTCATCGCCTCGAACAGCTCGTCCATCGTGCCGAACCCACCCGGCATGACCACGTAGCCCTGCGCGTACTTCACGAACATCGTCTTGCGGACGAAGAAATAGCGGAAGTTGATGCCGAGGTCGACGTACTCGTTCATTCCCTGCTCGTGCGGGAGCTCGATGCCTAGACCGACGGAGACTCCGCCGCACTCACTCGCCCCCTTGTTGGCCGCCTCCATGACGCCCGGGCCGCCGCCCGTGATCACGGCGTAGCCCTCACCGCAAAGCTTCGCGGCGATCTTGCGGGCTGCTTCGTACATCGGATCTTCGGGTTTCGTGCGCGCTGAGCCAAAGATGCTGACGGCGGGACCGAGCTCGGCAAGTGCGCCGAAACCTTCGACGAACTCTGACTGGATGCGCAGCACACGCCATGGATCGGTGTGTACCCAATCAGTCGGTCCACGGGAGTCGAGAAGCCGCTGATCCGTCGTGCTGGACTGCACCTGGTCACCGCGGAGCCGGATCGGCCCCTTATGAGTTTCGCGTCGTTCAGTCATGGTTTGAGGCTATCGGTGTTGACCTCAAGTCGACGTGAGGTCGTACGTTCGTCAGTGGCTTGGTAGAGACTGAAGGTCGAACAATTGGAGAACTGCACATGAGCATGGATGCGACGGCATGGTCCGCGCTGCACCGCACGATGATGAACAGCGAAGGCTCGCACAAGGTGACCCGCGAGACATTGCGGCGTATCGCGTCGTTCGCGGTCCCGCACAAGCGCATGCTGGTGCTGTTCCTGATCATGAGCGTCGTCACGGCGGTGCTCGCGGTGGCGACACCCGTCCTGGCCGGCAGGGTCGTCAACGCGATCGTTGATGGCGACCCACGCAGCACGGTCTTCAAGCTCGCCGGACTGATCGCCCTGATCGCGCTGGCGGATGCCGGATTCGGCATCTTCACCCGTTGGCTCTCGGCAAACATCGGCGAAGGGTTGATCCTCGATCTGCGCACCAAGGTGTTCGATCACGTGCAGCGGATGCCCGTCGCGTTCTTCACCCGTACGCGTACCGGCGCGCTCGTCAGCCGGCTCAACAATGACGTTCTCGGCGCTCAGCGCGCCTTCAGCGACACCCTCTCCGGTGTCGTCAGCAACCTCGTGACGCTGACTCTTGCCCTCGTCGTCATGCTGAGCATCTCGTGGCAGATCACCCTCGTTGCGCTGATCCTGCTTCCGGTGTTCGTCATACCTGCCCGCCGCATGGGAAGTCGACTGGCGGCAATGCGGCGCGAGGCCGCCGACTACAACGCCACGATGAGCACCCGTATGACCGAGCGCTTCTCGGCCCCCGGCGCCACGTTGGTCAAGCTCTACGGCCGCCCCGAGCAGGAGTCGATCGAGTTCGCCGCCCGTGCTCGTCGCGTACGAGACATCGGTGTGAAGTCGGCGATGCTGCAGTCGGTCTTCGTCACTGCATTGACCACGGTCTCGGCTCTCGCCCTGGCGGTCGTCTACGGACTCGGAGGCTTCTATGCGCTCCGCGGCTCGCTCGATCCCGGCGATGTCGTGGCCATGGCCCTCCTGCTCACCCGGCTCTACGCACCACTCACCGCTCTCGCGAGCGCGCGCGTCGAGGTCATGAGCGCAGTCGTCAGCTTTGAGCGGGTGTTCGAGGTTCTCGACCTCAAGCCGCTGATCGCCGAGAAGCCCGATGCGATCGACCTGCCTGCCGGTCCGGTGACGGTCGAGTTCGATGACGTCACGTTTGCCTACCCATCGGCAGACAAGGTGTCGCTCGCTTCGCTCGAGGAGGTCGCTCAGCTCGACAGCCGGGGCGGCGTCGACGTGCTGCACAACGTGTCGTTCACGGTCCAGCCAGGGCAGCTCGTCGCTCTGGTTGGTACGTCCGGTGCCGGCAAGTCGACGATCGCGAGTCTCGTGCCGCGCCTGTACGACGTCGACAGCGGAGCGATCCGCCTCAACGGCGTCGACGTACGCGATCTGACGCTGTCATCGATTCGGCGCACTCTCGGCATGGCAACCCAGGACGGTCACCTGTTCCACGAGTCCGTACGCTCCAACCTCCTCCTCTCGCGACCCGAGGCCACCGAGGACGAGCTCTGGGCCGCGTTGCACGACGCGCGGCTCGACGACCTCATCCGCTCATTGTCCGACGGGCTCGACACCGTCGTCGGCGAGCGCGGCTACCGCCTGTCCGGTGGAGAGCGTCAGCGCCTGACGATTGCCCGGCTGCTGTTGGCGCGCCCGCAGCTGGTGATCCTCGACGAGGCAACCGCTCACCTCGACTCGACCTCAGAGGCCGCGGTACAGGAGGCGCTCTCCGCAGCGCTGACTGGCCGCACATCGCTCGTCATTGCACACCGGCTTTCGACCGTACGAGCGGCCGACCTCATCCTCGTCGTCGAGGACGGCCGGATCGTCGAACGTGGCAATCACACCGAGCTGCTCGCGCAAAGTGGACGCTACGAAGAGCTCTACCGCACGCAGTTCGATCAAGGACCGATCGCCGAACCGGTCTAGCTGCTCAACCAAGTCGACATCGTCTGGTGCACGCGGCGGAGCTGGTCGACCGGTACGTGCTCATCGGCCTTGTGCGCAAACATCGGGTCGCCAGGGCCGTAGTTGATCGCCGGGATGCCAAGCACGGTGAACTGCGCGACATCGGTCCAGCCGAACTTCGGCTTCACCTCGCCGCCAACCGTGGCCGCGAACGCCGCGGTCGCCGGTTGGGTGAGTCCAGGCAGCGCGCCCGGCGCCGAATCGGTCAGCATGAGCCCGAAGCCCTCGAAGACTTCCTGCAGGTGGCGGTGCGCCTCATCTTCGGTCCGATCAGGCGCGAAACGGAAATTGACTGAGACCACGGCTTCGTCAGGCACGACATTGCCGGCGACTCCCCCGCTGATGCCGACCGCGTTCAGACCTTCGCGATAGGTCAACCCGTCGATCTCGACCTCGCGAGGCACGTAGGTCATGAGCCGGTCGAGCACCGGCGAGAGCGCGTGGATCGCATTCGAGCCCATCCATGAGCGTGCTGAGTGAGCCCGTTCGCCGGTCGTGCGGATGTCGGCGCGCATCGTGCCTTGGCAACCAGCCTCGATGCCCGCATCTGTCGGCTCCATCAGGATCGCGAGATCGCCGGCGAGGAGATCAGGTCGCGTACGCGCCAGCTTGCCGAGTCCGTTGAACTCCGCGGCGATCTCCTCACCGTCGTAGAACACGTAGGTGACGTCGCGTACTGGCTCAGTGATGTGCGCTGCGAGCAGCAGAGCGACCGCGACGCCGCCCTTCATGTCGCAGCTCCCGAGCCCGTGGAGGATGTCGCCTTCAAGGCGCGAGGGGAAGTTGCCATTGGCAGGGACGGTGTCGAGGTGACCTGCGATCACGACTCGTTCGGCACGGCCGAGGTCGGTGCGAGCGACGATCGTATGTCCCTCGCGCTCCACCTTCAGATGGGGCGCTGCGCTGAGAGCGGCCTCGACATCATCAGCAATCTGTTGCTCTTCGAGGCTCTCGGAAGCGATGTCGACCAAGGCAGCGGTCAGGGTGACGACGTCAGTGTTCAGGTCGAGGGGCACAGGTTCATTCCATCACGCTCGATCGACAAGACGCGCGATCAGCGGTCGAAGACGCAGAACTCGTTGCCCTCGGGATCGGCCATGATCGTCCAG
>JAKFCR010000017.1:0-2949 GCA_036676545.1 Aeromicrobium sp.
CCGACGACAGGCTGCAGGGCACCGCTCTCGAGGTGGGGCAGCATGGCGGCCCACTCCTTCGCGATGTGACCGGGACGGCTGAAGACGTACGCGCCCCAGCCCACGCCAACCACGGACACGTTGTTGAGCAGCAGTCGGTTGACCTTGACCGTCGGGATCTCGCCGGCAGTGAACCCGATGACCAGCAGTCGGCCATCGTCCTTGAGGCAGCGCAGCGAGTCGGTGAAGCGGTCGCCGCCGACCGGGTCGACGACGATGTCGACTCCGCCCTGGGCCTTCACCGCGTCCTTGAATCCGTCGGCCAGCACGAACTCGTCCGCACCGGCCTCGAGCGCGACCGCTCCCTTCTCGGGAGTTGACGTCACGGCGATGACTCGGGCGGCGCCAAATGCCTTGGCAATCTGGATGGCCGCTGTGCCGACGCCTCCTGCGGCGCCCTGAACCAGCACAGACTCGCCCTCCTGCAGCTGACCGCGCTCGACCAGGGCGAAGTACGCCGTGCCGTAGTTGAAGATGATCGATGCGCCCTGCTCGTACGAAAGTCCGTCAGGAAGGTTGAAGGTCGTCTCGAGCGGCGCCACAGCCTCTTCGGCGAAGCCGCCAAGGATGCAGAGCGAGGCGACGCGGTCGCCGGGGGAGAATCCGGATCCGTCTGGCGCGCTGATGATCTCACCGGCGATCTCGGCTCCCGGCGTGAATGGAAGATCGGGCTTCATTTGGTAGAGCCCGCGGCTCTGAAGCACCTCGGGGAAGGCGACTCCCGCTGCACGCACGCGGATCAGGACCTGGTCATCGCCGGCCTCAGGACTGGGAAGGTCGTTGACCTCGAGTGCGGATGGGCCGTCGAGTGTCGTGATCTGCACAGCTTTCATGGCGGCGACACTACCGCAGTACTAAGCGAACGCTTAGGCCTCTCGCATACCGTTGTGGCATGCGCAGCGACTCCTTCGACGAACGACTCCTGCGCTGGATTGATAGTCACCAGGTCGATGCCCTGACCTGGTTCTCGAAGACGTTGATGAACTTGAGCGACGCCTGGTGGTTCTGGGTGTCGATGGCTGTTGCCGTGCTGGCCGCAGTCGTCTATCTACGGGCGTGGCGCGTCGGAATGGCCGTAGGACTGGCGAGCTGGCTCGGCGGGTTCATCTCGGGCCAGCTGAAGGAGGTCTTCGAGCGTCCTCGCCCGACCTTCCCCGACTCATTGGTCCAGGTGGAGGGCTACGCCATGCCGTCCAGCCACGCCTGCTTCACCATGGCAGTCTCGATCGCACTTCTGCTCGTGATCGAGTGGGGGTCTCGTCGCGCGTTCGTACTGTCGGCGACCGGACTGGCACTCGTCCAGCTGCTGATTGGCGTCGCGATGGTCTACCTCGGCGCCCACTGGGCCACCGACGTGTTGGTCGGTTGGGCCCTCGGCGTACCGATCGGGCTGCTGTGCGGATTGGTGTTCAGGAAACGCGAGCGGTCAGCCTGACCGGTGCTTTGTCGGCCGGAACGTTCGTGATGTTGCGCAGCTTGTTGGGCGCGACCTTCGGCGCCTCCACCGAGTAGCGCTGCAGGACCTCGCGGAGCACGACAGTGCCCTCCATCAACGAGAACGCGGCACCGATGCAACGGCGTACGCCGCCACCGAACGGGATCCAGGTGTTTGCCGCGATCTTGCCGACGAGGAAGCGCTCGGGGTCGAAGCGGTGCGAGTCGGCGAAGTTGGCCTCGCGACTGTGCGACAGCATGATCGACGGGGTGACGGTCGTCCCCTTGCGCAGGAGTCGCCCGCAGACGACTTGGTCGCTCTGGAGCGTGCGAGCGACGAAGTCGATGATCGGGTGAATGCGCATGCTCTCCTTGAGGCAGGCCTCGAGATAGGCGTCGTCGCCGGTGTCGGCGGCTTCGAGGGCCTTGGCCAAGATCTCGGGGTTGCGGCCGATCTCGTGCAGGGTCCACGACAGCGCCGATGCCGTGGTCTCGTGTCCGGCAAGCAGCAGGGTGACGAGCTGGTCACGCATCTCGGCATCTGACAGCGGTGCCTCATCGGTCTCGTCGCCGACGCGCAGCAGGCGTGAGAGCACGTCGTCGCGTCCCTCGAGGTCGTGGGCCTGACGACGCTCGGCGATCTCGGCGTACAGGATGTCGTCGACTTCCTTCTGGTTCTTGAAGTAGCCGCGCCACGGGGGAAGTGCGAAGAGCCTCGGGTACGACCACGCCAGCAGCATCTTGGCCTCGATGTTGACCATCCTGTTGACCTTGGGCCGGAGCACCGCCAGGCGCTCCTCGTCGGTCACGCCGAAGACCACCTGCAGGATGACGTCGAGCGTGACCGCGTTCATGCGGTCGAGGGTGAGCAGCTTGTCACCGTCATGCCAGGAGTCGACCTCGACCTTGGCGATCGCCTCGACGAGCGGCTGGTATGCGCGCATCGACGGTCCAGTGAAGGCTGGCATGAGCAGCTTGCGAGCACGCTGGTGCTCGGCGTCGTCGGTCACCAGCACCGAGTGGGGGCCCATGACCGGCTTGAGGATCATGTTGCCCTCACCGGCATGGAACTGCGACGGATCGGAAGCGAAGATCTCCTTGATGTCAGCCGGATCGCTGAACACCACGAGCTTGCGCGGGCCGGGCAGGATGCGCATCAGAAACGTGTCGCCGTACTTCTCGTGCAGCGGTGGGACGTACTTGTAGCGGTTGCGCAGGAAGCGCCACGTCGACAGCCATGCAGGCCACTTGGGACCGTCAGGAAAGTCGTACGTGGGGCTCATGTCAGGCAGCCTTCTCCCACTCGAAGTCCTTGGCTTCGACCTTGCGGGTCTCCCACCAGTACTGGAACGTGAACTTGGGCCAGATCGTACGGTTCTTGCCGTGGCTGTCGAGGTACCAGCTGGTGCAACCGCCCTGGGTCCAGATGCCCTTCTCGACGAGCTTCTGGATCTCCTTGTTGAACTCGGTCTGCGC
>JAKFCR010000018.1:0-12238 GCA_036676545.1 Aeromicrobium sp.
GTCGAGTTCCGCTTCAACGTCTGACGGATTTCCCGGGCTGAAGGGATAGGTTCGGTTCCGTGGGTGCGTCCGGAGGTGCAAACGAAGCGTTCCGGCTCGGGCTCGTCGATCTTTGGAACGCTGCATCGTCGACCGGCCGCGACCCGGAGAGCGCGTTCGAGTCGATCGGCTTGTTCCTGGAACCGCCTGGGGATCTTGGCCGGTGGAGCTATGACGCGACTCCGTCTGGCGCGCGAACCTTTGCCAGCACCGGTGGCGACGGCGTTCACTTCAGCGCGGTGCCCACGGGCGACGCGCTGATTGTGGTGATGACCGTTCCGATGATGTTCGATGCCCCCAACGTCGTCGTTGGTCACGATCTCTGCGACTTCCTTTCGTTGGGCTGCCGATTTGGCTACTTCGGTCTCGATGGTCTCGCGTATCGACCGGCCGAGACCATCCTCGACATCGAACGCTCTGCCGGTCAGGCTCCGGCTGGTGATCTCGCCACTCTTGGAGAACACTTCACTCTCCGTCCCTGGGCCGACGTGACGGCGCATCTCGCGGAACTGGGACGTCTGCTGCCTCACGACTCGGCCTCCGATCGCTGACGGCTTGCCGGAGCGATCTTTCGCATTCACTCAACGATGGGAAGGCAATTGACAGACCACGACAAGTTCCTGGAGCGCTGTGTCGAACTGGCTCGTGAGGCTCTCGATGACGGGGACGATCCGTTTGGTTCCGTGCTCGTAAGCGGCATCGGCGATATGTTGGCTGAGGCTCGCAACAGGGAAACGAGTCTGGCGGACCCAACCGCCCATCCAGAGCTCGAACTTGCGATGTGGGCGTGGCGAAACCTCACTGCTCAAGAGCGCTCGAGCGCAACTGTCTATACGTCCGGCGAGCACTGCCCGATGTGCGCTGCTGCGCACGGATGGGTCGGACTGGGAGCTATCGTATTCGCGGCCTCAGCGCCTCAGCTGTCTGAGTGGCGCTCGTCTTGGGGGCTGCCCGCATCTCCGGTTGCGCCCCTACCGATATCCATCGTGCTACCCGGCACAGACATCACGGGGCCCGTCCACCCGTACGACGAGCGGATGTTCTTGCTCCATCATGAGGCGGCCAGCAGGCGCGGCTAATAGTTTGTTCGGCGTCGCGCGCTCGAGAAGGCTGTGGTGTCGGCGGCTGGGCATAGCCTGCAAAGCATGAAGCGGTACGTGGATGAGGACCTTGAGGGCGCGGAGTTCCGCGAGTGCAACCTGAACAACACCCGCCTGATCGGCGTGGTGATGCAGGATGCCGTGATCGACGGACTAGTGACCAACTTGGTCGTGAACGGCGTCGAAGTCATGGCGTACGTCGAGGCTGAGCTCGACCGTCGTCACCCGGTTCGCCGGCTAATCCGCTCGGACGACGTGGCCGACCTATGCCGCGGGTGGCGGCAGCTGCGCACCGACTGGGCGGCGACCGCTGCGCGCTTGCGACAGTCGCCCGGCATCGAGCACGAGAGCGTGAACGACGAGTGGTCGGCGGTGCAGACGCTGCGCCACCTGGTCTTCGTCCACGACTCATGGTTCCGGCGCTGCTGCCTCGGGTCGACCGACCTGTTCACTCCGATGGGGTTGGGCATCGAGTCTCTGCCCGGCCGTGAGGAGCAAGGCCTCGACCCGTTGGCAGACCCGACGCTCGATGAGGTTCTGGCGGTCCGGGATGAACAGGCGGCCGAGCTCGAGCGCTGGCTCAACACCGTCACCTCCGAGCAGCTCCAGGCGCCCGCACCGATCCCCGACAACGACATGTGGCCCCCGTACGCGCGCGGGCGATCGCTGCGGCAATGCCTCGGCACGGTGCTCCGCGAGGAGTTCGAGCACCATCAGTTCTGTGTACGCGACCTCGACCTCATCGAGAGGTCGGCCGCCGACTAGTGCCCTCCGGTCGTGCCTCGCTCGCCTTTGAGGCCGTGCACGTGGTCTAGATCAGATCTTCCGTCTACCGTCAGTGGCAAAGAAGTCATCACGAATGAGGGGTGTGCAATGTTCGCTCGCGTTGCCGTGTGGAGCCCGATGCCTGACGACGATCGCCAGTGGGTCATCGACGCTGCGAAGTCCGTGCCGGGGGTCCTCGATGCTTATCACTTGGTCGACCCGAACACGGGCGACGGTTTGTCGATCGCTTTCTTCGAAGATGACGTCGACGTGCTTGCTGTGAAGGACGTCATTGCTGCCAAGGGCCAGGAAATCGGTTGGCATGACGAGCCGCGCCCCGCGCCGAAGACCGAGACGATTTATCGCGTGATGCGACACGGCTGAGGCTCGTCTGAATAGTCGGGCTCGGCCGAACCTCCGCTAGGTGCGGGCGATGAAGTCCGCGATGACTTCGCCGAGCCTTGTGCCAGCGTCCTCCTGAAGGAAGTGACCGGCTCCCGAGATCTGCACGTGGGGCTGGCCTGCGGCACCTGGTACGCGCTCTTGGAAGATCGTCTCCCACCCGCGTGTAGCCGGGTCGCCGTCGGAGTACGCCGTCAGGAAGGGACGCTCGAACTGCTCCAGTGCGCGCATCGTCCTGCGACCGATCCGGGCCCCGATGTCGTTGCGGGTCAGCGGTAGCAATGCCGTCATCTGCCTCAGGCCGGCTGTGTACGACAAGTCCGGGAACGGGGCGTCGTACGCGGCGAGTACGTCCGGATCGGGCGGGGTCGAAGCGGTGGCGGCGATGAAGTCGCTGGCGCGAAGCTCTTCAGCTCGTTGGGTGTAGAGCAGGTAGTCGACCAGCGCCTCCTCGAGCAGCACTCGCGATTCGCCCACGCCGTTGACCGCAAAGCCGAGCCGGTCGGCCAGGGCCGGATCGGCAGTGTGGAGGATGGTGTTGGCGGCCACTACTCGAGCGAAACGATCAGTCTCCGCAGCCAGGACGCTGAACCCGATCGGACCACCCCAGTCCTGGGCGACCAAGGTGATGTCTCGCAGGTCGAGGCCCGTCACCAGGCTCCGGGTCCACTCGATGTGCCGCGCGAATGTGTAGTCGGTATTGCGTACGGGCTTGTCGGAACGGCCGAAGCCGATGTTGTCCGGAGCGATCACCCGAATTCCGCGGGCGGAGAGCACCGGCACGACTCTGCGGTACAGATAGGACCAGGTCGGCTGGCCGTGGAGCAGCAACGCGACCGGGCCATCCGCAGGTCCTTCGTCGAGGTAGTGCATCCGTACGGGGTCCATTCCGTCGGCCTCGACATCGCGGTAGTTCGGCGTGAACGGGTAGTCCGGAAGATCGACGAAGCGCGAGTCGGGGGTCCGGAGTGCTGGGGTACTCACGAGCATCATTGTGGCTCTGCGGCACTACTCTTCCGACATGGGTGCGAGTACGGGGTCGGCAGATCTTCCCGAGTCGGTTGTGATCGAGATGCGTCGCACTGCCGCCGAGCTGTTGGCGGATGTGTCGTCGTACGCCGATGACATGTTCGAATACATCCTCGAGCGGATCCCGGAGGCCGGCGCCGATGACGATATTCGGGGTCTGACACTCGGGTCGTGCTCGTCGAACCTCGAGGCCGCGCTGTCGATGGTTCGACACGGTATTGACGTGAGCGCCGCGACGGCGCCGGTGACCGCCCTCGAACATGCGCGCGCCATGGCAGCCCGCGGCTACAGCGTCGATGTCATGCTGCGGTTCTACCGGATAGGTCACGCCTTCTTCAGCGAACGCATCCTGAGCGAGATCACCAAGGTGGTTCCTGACGCGAGCCTCGCCCTTTCCGTCGTCGGCAACCTGCAGCGCTTTTCGTTCGCCTACGCCGATCGCATCTCCAGCGAAGTTGCCGCCGAGTACGTTGCCGAGCTCGACCGCATACAGAACCGAGTCCGCGCCGCCCGCACTGATGCAGTCCGTGGACTCATCGTCGGCGACAAGATCGATCTCGCACGAGCCGAGAGCGCTCTGTCCCACCGGCTCACCGGATGGCAGACCGCCTTCATCTGCTGGACCGACCGCGATGATGCCGAGCTCGCTCGGGTTGGTGCGGCCGTCGGTGCTCATTTTGGTTCCGTTCATCCACTGCTGGTTCCTGACGGTGTTCAGGAGCTGTGGGGCTGGGTCGCCTCGGCGCATGCTCCCGACGTGACGCCGAAGAACCTCGCCGTACTGGCCGACCAGATCCCCAGCGCGGTCCGGATCTCCCTTGGGACGCCGGCCGAGGGCACCGACGGCTTCCGCAACTCTCACTCCCAAGCCCAGCGCGGCCGTCGGATCGTTGAGCTTTCTGGTCGGGGCGCGTCCGTGACGTCCTACGCCGAGGTCGCGCTCGTTGACACGATGATCGGCGACTTGGGTCTTGCTCGGTCTTTTGTCATGGCCGAGCTCGGTTCTCTTGCGACCGTCGGACGCTTGGAGGACGAGGAACGCCGGACGCTCCTGGCGGTGCTCGATGCACAAGGCGGACTGGCAGCCGCGGCCGAGGAGCTGGGGGTGCACCGCAACACCGTTCTGCAGCGTGTTCGTCGGGCAGAGGAACGCCGAGGGCGTCCTGCCACCGAACGTGTTGCGGAACTGCATGCAGCGCTGCGGCTGGTCGATGTGCTCGGCCCAGTGCTGCTCAGTGCGAAACCGGGTCGAACCTGACAATGAGTGTGCTGTCCGCACATTGACATGGGCTCGGAACCTCTAGCAGCAGGCTGTCCGCTGCTCGTATGGTGCGAGCATGTCAGCAACCGCAGAGCAGCCCACGAGCGCGGCCTCGCGCCATGCACTCCCTGACCCGGGGGAAGTCGTTCCCACGATCTCGTGGCCCATCGTCGGCATCTTCTGCGGCGCCCTTGCGCTCTTCGCCTTCTCCACATGGGCGGCCGTGGCCGACAGGCTTCCCGCTCCAGCGACGGTCTTGCTCAGCGCGAGCGCAATCTTCGTGCTGTTCACCGTGCTGCACGACGCGGCGCACTACTCCATCAGCACCCACCGATGGGTCAACGTGGCATTCGGCAGGGTCGCGATGCTCTTTGTGTCCCCGCTGATCTCGTTCAAGTCGTTCGCGTTCATTCACATCGAGCACCATCGCAACACCAACGACGACGAGAACGACCCGGACCATTTCGTCAGCGGTGCTCCGTGGTGGCAGCTTCCCTTGCGGTTCCCGCTGATGGACGTGCCGTACCTGGCCTTCCTGATCCGCAACGTGAAGCGCCGCCCAAGGGGAGAGGTGTTGGAGACCTCGTTCCTCATGACGCTGAGCATCGTCGTGATCGTGATCGCCGCATTCACAGGACACCTGTTGGCGTTGGCCGTGGTTTTCCTGATCCCCGAACGAGTCGCGATGTTCGTCCTCGCGTGGTGGTTCGATTGGCTACCGCACCACGATCTCGAGGACACCCAGCAGGAGAACCGCTACCGCGCGACCCGCAACCGGGTCGGCTCGGAGTGGGTCCTCACACCGCTGCTCCTCTCGCAGAACTACCACCTCGTCCACCACCTTCACCCCTCAATCCCCTTCTACCGCTACGTCGCGACCTGGCGACGCAACGAAGAGGCCTACCTCGAGCGTGATGCTGCGATCGGGACGGTGTTCGGCCAGCAGCTCGATGCAGATGAGTACCGCGAGTGGAAGCGGCTGAACGGCACGCTGGCCCGCCTTCTGCCCGTACGGATGCCCAAACGATCCTCTGCCGGTGCCGCAGTGTTCCACTCAGTCAGAGTCGCTGGCGTCGACCGATTGACTGACGACAGCGCGCTGGTCCGCTTTGACGTGCCTGACGATCTACTCGATCAGTTCTCCTTCGAGCCAGGTCAGCACATCACTGTCCGCACCAACCTTGGAGGCGAAGGCGTACGGCGCAACTACTCCATCTGCTCCGCGTCGACCTCGGACGCGCTGGAGATCGCGGTCAAGCACATTTCCGACGGGGCTTTCTCCACCTTCGTCATGGAGCAGCTGCGAGCCGGCGACTCGCTCGAGCTGATGACGCCGACCGGCTCGTTCGGTTCTCGGCTTGACCCGCTCGCGACCAAGAACTATGTGGCAATCGCCGCCGGTAGCGGTATCACCCCTATCCTCTCGATCCTGCAAACGACGCTCGAAGTCGAAACCGAAAGTCGTTTTACCCTGATCTACGGCAACCGAGACGCAGACAGCACGATGTTCCGCGAGGAACTGGATGATCTCGAGTCGCGTTACGCCGACCGGCTCTGGGTCATTCACGTGCGTTCTCGCGACCCGCGACACCCAGAGCACCTCCGCGGTCGCGTCGACCGACCCAAACTCGACCAATGGCTCCGCTCCGAGCTGGCTGAGGACTCGGTAGACGAATGGTTCCTGTGTGGGCCGGTCGAGATGGTCACCGATCTGCGTGAAGATCTTGTCGAACGCGGCACTGAGCTCGACCGCATCCACGTGGAACTCTTCCATGGCTACCAGAAACCGAAGGTCGCCGACGACTTCGCCCCAGCGACCGTGGCGGTGAACCTTCGCGGCCGTCGACACGAGGTCTCGCTTGCTGCCGGCGACACAGTTCTTGAGTCTGCACTCAAGGCGGGATTGGAGGCGCCCTACGCCTGCCTTGGCGGAGCGTGTGGAACCTGCAAGGCAAAGGTGCTGCTGGGGTCAGTGGCCATGGAACAGAACTTCGCTCTCTCGCCCGCCGTCGTCGAGGCCGGCTACGTGCTCACCTGCCAGTCCCACCCCACCACCGCCGAGGTCGACGTTGACTACGACGCCTGACCCGCAGGCGCCAGGGGCAGCGCGCCCCGTGCCGCGCTATGCGCGATTCGTTCGCGGGATTCAGCAGCGCTTCATCATTGACATGCCTGGCGGACCGCGGATCGTCACTTTCGCGACGGTGATCAATTTCCAGAAGTGCCTGATGTTCGTCTACCTCGGTGGACTCATGTGGCTGTACGAAAGTCACACGCCGGCTGCCACGAGTACGGCTGCGTGGATATATCTGGCTCTCCACGGTTCGTACGGCCTGGTCTGGTACCTCAAGGACAAGGCGTTCCCGGATCCCGGGTGGCAGCACCGTCTCACCCTGCCGGGCGCCGCCAACGCGATCCTTGCTGTCCTCGGCTGGTATTGGCTGTTCGGCTGGTTGCTGATCTCCGGTCGTGGAGGCAGCTATCCGATCGATGACAAACCGTGGTTCGCGCTCTGCATCACGCTCGTCATGTTGGGCTCAGTTGTGATGATCGCGGCGGACGCCCAGAAGTTCTACACGCTGCGCGTCCAGCGCGGTCTCATCACCGACGGAATGTTCCGCTTCGTACGCCACCCGAACTACACCGGCGAGATGATGATCTACCTTGGCTTCGCGCTCATGGTCTGGCACTGGCTGCCGTTCGTCGTCTTGGCCTGGGTGTGGGGCGGACTCTTCACCGCCAACATGCTGGCCAAGGAAGCGAGTATGAGCCGCTATCCCGAATGGGAGCCCTACAAGTCGAGAACGCGTTGGGTTGTCCCGTTCGTCCTGTGAATCCGCTTCAACGTGTGAGGTGACTGTCTGCGACGAGCCGCGAGAACTCTTCGAGCATGTCGAGGAGCAGCATCTTGGCCCGTAGGTCGTGCTCTTCGCGATGGACCGCACACAGCTCCTGGAACATCGGTGGGTCGAAGCTTCGGAGCACCACCCCCGATGGCGGAATGCGCCACGAGTCGACGCTGTGCCAAATGCAAGACCCCAGCCCACGGAGTACGGCCTCGAGCCATACGCTGCGCTCGTCGCTCTCGATCGCCACGATCGGAGTGAAGCCGAAGGCGTTGAAGAACGCGTCGAAAGCCGTACGACGGTCGGTGCGGACAGTCGGGAGCACCAGCGGCACATCGGCCAGAGCGGCGACAGGAATCGGGTCAGCGAGATCGAGACCGGGCGGAGAGACGAGGCGTACCTCGGCCTGGCCGATCGGCACGACCGCCAGCTCGGTCACGATCGCCTGGTCGCAGAGACCGAGGTCGGCTCGCCCCGTACGGACCAGGTCGTGCACCTCGGATGTCCCGCCCGCACCGATCAGCCGAGCCTGGATCTCGATCCCTTGCTCGCGCAGCGCGCTCAGGATCGGCAGCGCCATTGACACCTGCAGCGTCGGTGATGCCGCGATCACGAGCTGGGCTTCTCGCGCACTCTGCTCGCCGATACCGCGCATCGAGTCGAGTCCACGGAGGATCTTGCGTGCCCGAGCCGTGAACGTCTCGCCTGCCGCGGTGAGCGCGATGCCGCGGCCGGCACGGCGAAACAGGGTCAGGTCGAGCTCGCGCTCAAGCTGCCGGATGGCGCGGCTGAGCGCTGGCTGAGCAACGAACAGGCAGGCGGCAGCGGCCGTCATGCTTCCATGCTCGGCCGTCGCGACGACGTAGCGGAGCTGCTGGATGTTCATCACTCACCTCCGATCCATGCCGAACGGGTCTTAGACGTATTCCGTCCTAGGACGGTATATCTACCCCACGTTCTATCACCACTCCGCTCAGAGGAGAACCATGAAAGCCATCACGACATCCATCCGACGACGCAGTTTTGCGCTCGTCGCCGGTACTGCAATCGCAGCGACTGTGCTCGCCCTCGGAGGCAGCGCTCAGGCTGCTGAGCCCACTCCGAGCCTTGCGGGACTCAAGGTCCTACTCACGAACGACGACAGCGCCCGCGGTCTCGATGCCGGCTTCGGCACGGACGGCAAGGGCCTCTACGAGCTCCGCAAGGCATTGTGCGATGCGGGCGCTGACGTGCTCGTCGTCGCACCCTGGTCGCAGCAAAGTGGCGCCGGCGCTCGTATGACGACGCCAGGCTTCAGCCCGGTGCCGCTCACCGTGCAGGCCGTCAACGTGCCGGCTGCGTATGCGGGTGACTGCAGCTCGTCGTCAACGGCCGGTGCTGTGTTCGGCGTCTGCGCGACGGCTGGGCCCTGCAGCTCCTCAGTACCGTCTGCCTCTCCTGCTGACGCTGTGAACATCGCGCTGAGCCGGTTCGCGAAGACGTACTGGTCGGGTGGGCCTGACGTGGTGCTGTCCGGTACGAACTTCGGTCAGAACGTGGGCTCGACGCTCAACCACTCCGGCACGGTCGGAGCGGCGGTCACGGCGCGTGAGTACGGCGTACCTGCGATCGCGTTCAGCGCCGAGGTGCCGCGCGACCTGGCGCAGATCCCGAACGTGCCGTTCGCGGCGACCGCCACCTTCGGGGTCGACTTGGTCGCCAAGGTCGTGAAGTACAAGGTGCTGAAGCCCGGTCTGGTGCTCAACGTCAACCACCCGTTCATCGGCGCTGGCGAGACGCTGGGCAAGCCGGTGTTCACAGTGGCCGGTTCGTCGAACGACATCGGACTGACGTTCAGCGGCGATGTCCCCAAGACGGGTGGCACCTATCAGCTCTCGGCGGGAACACCCGCAGCAGAGACGAAGCAGAACGCCGATACGACGGCGCTCGCGGCCAACAAGATTCCGATCACCGCGCTCGATGGCGACTGGTCGAAGTCGGCCGGGAGCCTACTGATGCTCGCACTCATGGGGAAGTGACGGGAGCCGGGACGGGGTGCGATTCGCAGAGCACCCCGCCCTGGTACCTCCCTGACTGATCGATTCCGTCCCCATGCCGCCCCATGCTTCGGGCACACTTCGAATCAGGAGGTGGATTCGTGGGCGAGGCCGAGGCGTACCTGATCGTTGCTGCGGCCATATTCGGCGTCAACCTGCTGCCGGCATTCGGCCCTCCGACCTGGGCCGTGCTCGTGCTGTTCCACCTGCACGGCGACTTCCGCGTTCCCCTGCTGATCCTTGTCGGAGCGCTGTCGGCCGCCAGCGGCAGGCTTCTGCTCGCGCAGGCGACACGTCGCCTGGCTCGCTTCCTGCCGCGTCGTCAACGGGAGAACTTTGAGGCCGCTGGAGAGTTGCTCGAGCGGCGTCGCGGCCGTGGAGCGGCGGTGTTGGCACTCTTCGCGCTCTCGCCCGTTCCGTCAGCTCAGCTCTTCGAGGCGGCCGGACTGATGACGATCCGGTTGCTTCCGCTGACCGCCGCGTTCTTCATAGGTCGAACAGTCAGCTATTCGCTGTATGTCGGGGGTGCGCGAGCTCTGAGTAACACCGACACAGGGAGCGTGCTGTTGTCGTCGCTGACGTCTCCTTGGGGAATAGCCCTTGAGGTCATCATGATCGCCGCTCTCGTCCTGCTGGCCAGAGTGGATTGGCGTAAGCGGCTGCACCTCGATCAGCGGCCTTGACCGCCTCGTCCTGCCCGGACTGATCTACTAGTCCGCATGGCGACCCCCTCCTTCGACCGCCCGCTGCGCGTCATCCAGTGGACGACGGGCAATATCCGACAACCGCGCTGGATGGCGACTGATCGAAATCCGGCTCGAGCCTGCTGATGCTCGCATTCATAGGGAAGTGACGAGAGCCGGGTCGGGGGTGCGATTCGCAAGCACCCGCCCCGGTCTTCAAGATCGTCGTGACCTTCGCATCGGCTCGGACGTGTAGCTGGGGTACCAGCCGCGATAGCCAAGGCGTCGTCCAAGCAACGCCAGGAAGCCGAACACCGCTCGTTGAACGGTTGCAGGCGGGCGGGCGAGGCGGATCTCCTCGTCGAACTCCCGCATGATCACCGCCATGCTGAGCAGGTTGGGGATTCCTTTGTGGTTGGTCTTGCCATCCTTTGCCAGGCCAAAGAGTGTTTCGAAGAACATCTCGGTTCGCAGGGCAGGCTCCAACTCGACGCGGATCTCGGCGTCGACTTCTCCAATGTTGGACCACGTGTGGGCTGTACCGGGTGGAACACTGATCCGCTCGCCCGGACCAAGGATGGTCTCCCTTCCGTCTACCTCGAATCGCACCGACCCTCGTATGACGTGAAAGCGTTCCTCCTGATGTGGGTGCACGTGAGGGAGCGCGGGGTGCCCTCTGGGGCTGGCGAACATGTCGCCGACCAGGAGCTCTCCCTCTGTGTCTTTCGCTACCTGTTGCCAGACGATTCGCTCGCCCGTCACCGGGTGTTCGAGGATGTCACCAGATTTCGCCATGCCACAAGCGTGGCAGTTGCCGCGGCGCCGCGAAATCCCAGAGAACTGGGATTTCGCGATGGTTGTCCCGGCGTAGCGACAGGGCGCACAATCGGCTTGTGCTCCTCCCCAAAGCAGACTTCGACAGCCGATTTGCGGACCTCCTGCACCTCGGCCTGGACATGGAGGACTTCTTCAATGCGGTCGATCGCGAGCTGGCCGCCGTGGTGCCGTTCGAAGCTTCCTGCTGGCTGGGGTTGGACCCTGCAACGTTGCTCCCCACCACACATTTCACCCGGGAGGCGAGCTTCGAGCACTTGCTGAGCGTTGCTAGAAACGAATTCCTTGAGGACGACGTGAACAAGTTCGCGGACCTGGCGCAAGCCGAGACACCGGTCGGCCTCATGAACGCGACAACGGCCGGGGTTCCGAGCGCGAGCAAGCGGTACCGAGAGATCTTGGCACCCAATGGATTCGCGCATGGTGACGAGTTGCGCGCGGTATTCCGTGAGGGCAACTCGGTGTGGGGCTGCGTTGCCCTGCATCGAGTTCAGGGCGACTTCTCATTGAAAGAGGCTGAGGTGGTTGCTGACCTCGGGAGCCGGTACATCGGTGAAGGCATTCACCGCGCCATCCTGACGACAGCCCTGAAGACCGATGGCACAACCGAATTGCCGGGACTGATCCTGGTCGGGCCCGACGACACGATCGAGAGCGCGTCGCCAGCCGCCAGCAGGATGCTCGACGAAGTTGTCGACAGCTCCAACCAGGCAGACAGCCTGCCGCTTGTCGTGACGTCGTTGGTCGCCCGGGTGAGGGGCGGTGCAGCTGCAAGCGGCGGTGAGGTTGCAACATCACGGCTTCCAAGAAGGACCGGTGGTTGGCACGCTCTCTACGGGTCGATGCTCGGCGATCCTTCGACTGGGCGAGTCGGGATCGTGGTGTGCCCAGAGGAGGTTCCTCAGATCCCCACAGCCGTCGCTTCGGCGTATGCGCTCAGTCCGCGCGAGCAGGAGGTGAGCGGCCTGGTGCTCCAGGGCTGTTCGACACAGGACATCGCCGTGCGACTGCACGTGTCGCACTACACAGTTCAGGACCACCTTAAGAAGATCTTCGTCAAGGTCGGCGTCCACAGTCGCCGGGAGCTCGTCGCCCTTGTCTTCAGTGAGCACTACGCGACTCGACTTGAACGGCCGTCCGTCCCGCCTGTAGTCGAATCACGGCCGTGACCGTTCGCCTCGGTTGGTCTGTGGCGAGCCCCACCGCATTCCAGTGATCTACTAGTCCGCATGACGACCCCCTC
>JAKFCR010000019.1:0-7995 GCA_036676545.1 Aeromicrobium sp.
GGCGTCTTGTCGAGGATGTTGGGCACGCCGTAGCTCGTGACCGCCTTCAGCGCGAAGGCCACCCCGAGCGCGCCGGCACCCAGCCACGCAAGACCTGTCGACCGTCGCTTGGCGAACACCAACGACAACGCAGCGGCCACCGCGACCACGATCCACCCGACCTGGCTCCGGTCCTTGGTGGCCTGGATCTGGTCAATCGCCTCACGCTGCGACTCGTTGTTGACCTGCAGCACGATCTTGCCGGGCTTCGGCAACGCCACCGGCAGACCAGTGGCTGCCCGGTCGACGACGAAGTTGGCCAAGGGGCCGAGGTCGACGGCGAGCCGGTCCTGGTTGGCCTTCGGACCGAACATCAGCCGGTGCGAGCGCCGCTGCGACTCTTCCCACGCCTGAGTGAATCCCGGTGCGTTTGCGGTGTTCGCCGCCGCTTGAGCGAGCACCGTTGCGGCCGCCGGCTGCACAGCGCTCGGAAGCCCCTGCTCACGTACGAAGTAGTCGGTCAGGTATTCCGCTAACGCCTTCTGCAGCTCCGGGTCTGAACCCATCGGTGACGTGAAGGCGACGTAGCCATCCTCGTCGGCGATGTTGGACGCGACCCAGGCCAGCGGCAGCGTCACGATCGCAGCTAGCATCGCTATGACGACACAGCCCGTCGCCAGGAGCCGGCGCATCAGGCACACTTCCCGGTCGAGACCTCGCTCGAAGAAGAGCGTCCCTTGCTGGCGTCCCCAGCGACCTGGTCCGCCGTCAGGGCGTAGCCAGTCGACGAGTCGGTCACCGACGCCGCGAAGATCACGCCGTACACGTCACCGTCCTCCGACACGAGCGGTCCGCCGGAGTTGCCCGAGCGCACCAGCCCGCGGATCGAGTAGGTCTCGCGAACTGTCTCGCCACGGTCATAGATGTCTGGACTGCGCAGGTCCATCACGCTGCGGATGCGGGCTGCGCGAGCGTCAAAGGGACCGTTCTCGGGGAAGCCAAGGATTGCCGCAGCATCACCCTGATCGCCGGTCGAGTCAAAGTCGAGTGGGGTGAGGTTGAGTCCGTCGACCCGGAGCACAGCGATGTCGAGCTTGGCATCGAACACGACGACGGTGGCCGGGAGTCGACGGCTGCCGATGACCACGACCGGGTCGCTGACCCCCGCGACCACGTGGGCATTCGTCATGATGCGCTCGGGAGCGTACGCAAAGCCCGATCCTTCGATGCCACGCTGGCACTCCGCCTCACCGAGGATCTTGACCACACTGCCCGCCGCCTCGCGAACGCCGAGGCTGGAGAGAGTGGCCGTGTCGGGTGGCGCGACCGCCTTGATCTCCTCGTTCTCGAATGGATCGATGTAGCGCGGGAAGAGGTTGGAGTCGAGCACCTCGTTGAACGCCCGCAGGACATCGCTCGCCTGGGTCGGCATGACGCCGTCGACGCGCTCGAGGAGCGTCGAGTCGCGGGAGGCCGTCGAGAGATAGGGGATCGATGCGCCACTCACCGAGTAGCCGAGTGCCCAGGCAGCGCACAGGACGGCCACCATGCTGAGCACACTGCCCGCGACAGCGTCGACCCATCGCAGCGGTCGCCACGTCATCCCGTCGCGCAGATTGCTCCCGACATACGTGCCGATGCCTTGGCCGATCGCTGCAGCGCCGATCACCGCTCCAAGTGCGATCAGCGAGGTCGTCAGCGTCGGCGTACGCCCCGACATGATCTTGGGGACCACCGCGATCGCGAGCAGACCACCCAACAGCAGACCAACCGTCGCGATGAGGTTGACCACGAATCCCTGGAAGTAGCCAGAGATCGCGTACGCCACCAGCACTAGGCAAATTAAGACGTCAAGGGAGTTCACATGATCTCCGGGAGTGGTCGGGTGACGGTGTCGTCCCAGGGCTGTTCCCAGCCGAGACGTTCGAACAGACGGGAGATGATTCCGCCGGTGAATCCCCACAGCGGCATCTCGCCGCCGACATCGAAGCCGGGACCCTTCCACCCCGAGGGATGGGTGACGCTGAATCGGTTCGACGGGTCCATGAGCTGGCGGATCGGATGGTGGATGATCGCTCCGACCTCAGCGGCGTCGACTGGATGCAGCTGCTGCGGTTCGCGCCAGTAGGCGAGCACGGGCGTGACGGCGTAGTTGCTTGGTGGGACCCACAGCGGGGGAAGCTCCCCGAACACCTCGACGGTGGTCGGGTCGAGACCGACTTCTTCCTCCGCCTCGCGCAAGGCGGTGGCAGCCGCGTCGGCATCGCCCGGATCGGACGCTCCCCCGGGGAACGAGATTTGACCGGCGTGATTGCGCAGCGTGCTCGCCCTCTCGGTGAGCAACAGCTCAGGTCCGTCAGCGCCATCGGCGAACAGCATCAGGACGGCCGCCGGCCGGGCATTGTCCGGCGGATGCGGGAACGTCGGTGCCAGCTGCTCGGCCTCCACCGAGCTGGCGAGCTCAGCCAGGGGGCGTAGCCACTCCGGCAGGGCTTTTGAAGGCACAGACTCGCCAGGCACGGTCTCGCCCGTCATGAAGTCACTCCGAGGTGTCGGCTGATCGCAGCAGTGAGGTCGGCGTACGAGCGGAACGGTATGCGCTCCGTGGCGACCATTCTCCCCTGTGCGTCCACAAACACCGTCTGCGGCAGACCGACGACAGCCAACGATGTCCGGATCGCTGAGTCCCGATCCACCAGCTGTGGGTAGGTCACACCGGACACCTTGAGCAGCTCGATCGCGTCGTCGGGCGCCGGATCGTCGAAGTCGACGCCGAGGATGTTCAGGGACGAGCCGTACTCCTTGTCGGCCTTCGCCAGCAGTGGGAGCTCCTTGCGGCAAGGCTCGCACCACGACGCCCAGAGATTGATGACAGTCGGCGTTCCAGCCAGGCCGGAAAGCTTGACGGGCTTCCCACCGCCGAGGCAGTCGAGGGTGATGTCAGGGAGCCCATCCTTGGCCGGGGCAGCTGCATCGCTCGCCGGGCAGTCCTCAATCCCGGCCTCGACCTTGGCGGTGGCGAGCGCGGATTCGTCGACTGGCGGCGCCGACCCACCGAAGGTCGGCTTGTCGCTGGGCGGCGCGCTCGTACATCCAGCCAACGCCACCAACAGCGCCACCACAACCAGACGCCTCATGCAGGGCCCTGAGTCGTGACGAGCTTGGCTGCCTCGACCGGATCTGTCGGGCCGGTCCCGAACGCGGGGCACCACTGCGCGACCGAGCAGGCCCCACAGGCGGGCTTCTTGGCGTGGCAGCAACGACGACCGTGCCAGATCAGGTGGTGGCTCAACATCGTCCAGTCCTTGCGCGGGAAGATCGCGGCGACTGCATGTTCGGCCTTGACCGGATCGGCGGCGATCTCAGGAGGCACGAACGCGAGGCGGCGGATCAGCCGGGCGAAGTGGGTGTCAACCGTCAGCCCGGGTACGCCGAACGCATTGCCGAGCACGACGAACGCGGTCTTGCGACCCACGCCCGGCAGCTTCACCAGGTCTTCGAGTCGCCCCGGTACGACACCGTCATGGTGTTCGACGAGTGCAGCCGACAGACCGAGCACGCTCTTGGTCTTGGCGCGAAAGAAGCCCGTGGGCTTGATGATCGTCTCAACCGCCTCAGGATCGGCAGCTGCCAGTGCAAAGGCGTCCGGATAGGCGCGGAAGAGGGTCGGCGTGATCGCGTTGACCCGGCGATCTGTCGTCTGTGCCGACAGGACTGTGGCGATCAGCAGCTCGAACGGGTTGGTGAAATCGAGCTCGCAGCGCGCATCAGGGTAGGTCTCGGCAAGCACTCGATTGACCCGACGAGCTCGGCGCACGAGTGCCGTGTCCGGTCTGATCGGGTCGGTCGGCACGCGCTCCAGCGTACGTGGATGGCGTGTGTCTCCGCATGACCCGCCCCGATGTGGGAAACTTCCTGCGGGTGCACACACTGTGACCCATGCAACAGGGACAGAAGGAATCATGACCGACGACGTTCTCCGCCAGGCACCGCTCTTTTCAGGTCTCGACGACGAGGCAGCTGGGGCACTCGAGGCATCCATGTCCCCGGCGACCCTTCGCCGCGGCGAGATTCTCTTCAACGAGGGCGACGACGGCGATCAGCTGTACGTCGTCACCGACGGCAAGGTCAAGCTCGGACGCACGTCTCCGGACGGTCGCGAAAACCTGCTGGCGATCCTCGGCCCCGGCCAGATGTTCGGCGAGCTGTCGTTCTTCGATCCCGGACCGCGCTCGGCCACAGCCACTGCCGTCACCGACGTGGAGCTCAAGAGCCTCGGTCACGCAGCGCTCAGCCCCGTTCTCAGCGCCCATCCTGACGTTGCCCACGCACTCCTCAACCAGCTCGCGGGACGCCTCCGTCGGACCAACGAGGTCGTCGGCGACCTGGTGTTCTCCGACGTACCCGGTCGCGTTGCCAAGGCGTTGCTCGATCTCGCCTCACGCTTTGGCCGTCGCGCCGACGACGGCGTACACGTCAACCACGACCTCACGCAGGAGGAGCTGGCTCAGCTCGTCGGCGCATCGCGCGAGACCGTCAACAAGGCCCTCGCGGACTTCGCCTCACGCGGCTGGCTGCGCCTCGAGCCCCGCAGTGTCGTGATCCTCGACCTCGAGCGTCTGCAGCGCCGAGCTCGCTAGCCGTTGTCGCGCAGGTACGTGAGCTGAGCCGCGACCGAGAGGTCAGCGGCCGGCCACAGGATCTCGTCGACATCTGAGTAGACCCGCTCGACGACCTCGCGCGGTGTGACCGCGCCCGCCGCAACGGCCGCGCGTACCTGATCGAGTCGTTCAGCCCTGTGCTCGAGATAGAAGTCCACGACTGCAGCAGGGTTGTCGATGACCGGTCCGTGACCAGGGAGGATGCGGGCCACGAGCCCCTCCTCGATGAGCTCACGGATGTGCGCCAAGGAGTCGAGGTACGGGCCCAGGACGCCGTCAGGATGCGCCACGACCGTCGTGCCGCGTCCGAGGATCGTGTCACCGGAGAACAACGAGGCCTCGGCGCCGATGATGAAGCAGGTCGAGTCGTTCGTATGCCCCGGTGTCGCGAGAACCTCGATCTGCAGGCCATCGACGTCGATGACCTCGCCATCGACGAGCGGCCCGGCGTTGCGACAGAACTCCGGATCGGTGGCCCGCGCCGGTGCGCCGGTGAGATCCACGATGCGCGCGAGGGCATCGGTGTGGTCGAAGTGCCGGTGCGTGAACAGCACCAGACCGACCTCGCCCGCCGCCTCGACGACACCGGAGATGTGCGCCTCATCGTCCGGACCCGGATCGATCACCACGGCCCGGCCGGAGCCTTCGCGCAGGATCCAGGTGTTGGTGCCCTCGAGCGTCATCATTCCGGGGTTGTCGCAGCGCAGGACCGACGCCCGCTCTGTCACCTTCGTCGCCGTCATGCCAGACCCTCCGTGTCGCTCTCGAGGAACAGCTCTCCATCGACCTCGACCAGCTTCGGCTCGATGGCTCGTACGGTTCGCTTCTCCGCAGCCGTGAGCACCTCGGACGCCTCCAGCCCGGCGATCTCCTTGCAGGTGAAGAACGTCGGCGGCAGCATGCCCGAGGCACCGCTCTCGACTGCCTCGAGGACCTTGCTCAGCGGTGCCCACAGTGCACGATCCGACTCGCGGGCGAGCTCGCCGACCGACTGCCCCTCGGGCAGCACGGCGACGAAGAACCGGGTGTCGAAGCGGCGGGGCTCGAAGATCGGCGTGATCCAGTGCGACCACCCACCGAGCAGGTCGGCGCGCAGCACGAGTCCCGACTCGGCGAGGTAGGTACCGAACGTCAGCTCACGCGCCTCGAGGGCGAGTCGCGCCGCCTGGAACTCCGGGCCGCTGGTGTCGGCGACCACCGAGTTGCCATCGGGTCCCGCGAGCAGGACGCCGGACTCCTCGAACGTCTCACGGACCGCGGCGCACACGAGTCCGCGAGCGATGTCCTCCGAGCAGCCGAACCGCTCGGCCCACGCCGACGGAGGTGGGCCGGCCCATGGCGCGTCGGTGTGGCGGTCGGCGTCATCGACGCCACCACCGGGGAACACGTACATGCCGGGCGCGAACTCCATGGTCGGCTGACGCCGCAGGAGGTATGCCTCGATGCCGTCAGCCCCATCACGTACGACGACCACCGTCGCCGCATCACGAGGCGCGACCGGATTGTCGGCAGCAATCGCCGCCCGCTCTTTGAGCATCTCCGGGACGGGGATGCGCATTGTCAGCCGATCTCGACGATGAGCTCGACCTCGACCGGAGCGTCGAGCGGGAGAACCGGTACGCCGACGGCGGCGCGGGCGTGCTGTCCGGCATCGCCGAACGCCGCTCCGAAGAGCTCGCTCGCGCCATTGGCTACACCGGGCTGGCCGGTGAAGTCGGGAGTGCTCGCGACGAAGACGGTTGCCTTGACGACGCGTACGACCTGGTCCAGGTCATCGACCTGCGACTTGACGGCGGCGATCGCGTTGAGCGCACACTGCTTGGCGCAGTCGTAGGCCTCTTCGGCGGACACTTCACCGCCCACCTTGCCGGTCAGGAGCAGCTGTCCGTCACGCAGCGGCAGCTGGCCCGACGTGTAGACGTACGAGCCCGTACGCACGGCGGGCACGTAGACCGCGACCGGCGCGGGCACCGTAGGGACAACGAGGTCCAGCGCGGCCAAACGATCTTCTACGGCACTCATTCGACTGGACGCTTGAAGTAGGCGACCAGGTTCTCGGGATTCATACCCGGCACGATCTGGACCAGCTCCCAGCCGTCAGACCCGAAGTTGTCGAGAATCTGCTTGGTCGCGTGCACCAGCACCGGTGCGGTCATGTATTCCCATTTGCTCATGACGCGACTCTAGCGCCCGACGAGCCGCCCCGAGACAGGCTCGTTCAGAGCTTGGAGCCGACGAGCTTCATGCCTGCTTCGGCCTGCGCCCTCACCGCATCCTCCGTGACAGCTGCTCCGCCGAGCTGGGTGATGCCGACGACGACGAGCTGATCGCCAGCGAGGATCGAGCCCTGCGCCTGGATCGATTCGCCTCCGCCGCCCTTCAGCGGGCCAAGGACCAAGAAAGCGCCATCGCCCAGACCGGAGACGTCTTCAGCCTCACCGTCGAGTACGGCCGTCGTGCCCGCCTTGGAGCCCTCGAGTCCACCATTCACGTCGGCGTCACCCTGCACGCTGACCGACAGCGAAGCGAGACGCGGGTCCTCCTCATTGCCCCAGGAGCATCCGCCACCGGGCGTCTCGGAGACGACAACGGGGTAACCGAGGACTGCCTCAGCCTCAGCAGGAGTGATCACTGCGCACGGGTCAAACGCTGCCGCACTGTCCTTGCTGGAGTCCGGCTTGTCGCCGGTGGGTGCTTCGTCTGAACCGCCGCTTCCCGACGAGCAGGCGCTCAGCACACACATCAACAGGACAGCACTGGCAGCAAGAGCTTTGCGCATGAGGACTCCTCGGGGTTGTCTCAACGCTGACGTACGCGGACCGACCGAGGTAGTAGGGAAAACACTGAACGCGCCGGACAAACACATGATCGGTACGCTCGGCAGGTGGCTCTCTCGACTCAGCTCCATGTCGTCACCGGCAAGGGCGGCACCGGCAAGACGACGGTGGCCGCTGCCCTGGCGATGGCGCTGGCCGGCGAGGGCAAGAAGGTTCTGCTCTGCGAGGTCGAAGGCCGCCAGGGCATTGCGCAGCTGTTCGACGTTCCACCGCTCCCGTACGAGGAGCGCAAGATCGCCGTCGGCCTCGGCGGCGGTTCCGTCTATGCGCTGGCGATCGACCCGGAGTCAGCACTGCTCGAGTACCTCGCGATGTACTACCGACTCGGTCGCGCTGGCAAGGCGCTCGACCGCTTCGGCATCATCGACTTCGCGACGACGATCGCGCCCGGCGTACGCGATGTGCTGCTGACCGGCAAGGTCTACGAAGCCGCCCGCCGACGCGAGGGCCGGGACTTCACGTACGACGCAGTGGTCATGGACGCACCGCCGACCGGCCGCATCACCCGGTTCCTCAAC
>JAKFCR010000020.1:0-7550 GCA_036676545.1 Aeromicrobium sp.
GGCGACGCGCGCCTTCTCGGTCTCGACATCGAAGCTCGCGGGTGGCCACTCAAGATTGAGACCGCGCAGCGTCTCCGCGAGCAGAGCAGCGACGGCCCAGTTGCGGTACCACTTGCGGCCGCTCGGGATCAGGTGCCACGGCGCCCATTCAGTTGAGCACCGCTCGATCGCGATCTCGTATGCGCGCTGGTAGTCGTCCCAGAGCATTCGCTCGTTGACGTCGTTGGGGTTGTACTTCCAGTGCTTTGACGGGTCTTCTAGACGCGCGGCGAGGCGCTCCTTCTGGTCGTCGGAGGTGATGTGCAGGAAGCACTTGATGAGCACTCCCCCGGAATCGGCGAACTTCTTCTCGAACTCGTTGATCGCGTCGTAGCGCCGCTCGATCTCCTGGGGCTCGGCAAGCTGGCGCACTCGTGCGATCAGCACGTCCTCGTACTGCGAACGGTCGAAGACGCCGATCTTGCCAGCAGCCGGGAGACCCTTTTCGATGCGCCACAGGAAGTCGTGCTCGAGCTCCTCAGGCGTTGGCTTCTTGAACGAGGTGATGGTGAGTCCCAGCGGGTCAACCAATCCAGCGGCGTGCCGGATGATGCCGCCCTTGCCGGACGTGTCCATCCCCTGCAGCAGCAGGAGCACCTTTGTCTCGCTGATCTTGGCGTCGCCGTTGGCGTACAGCCGCTCCTGCAGGTCGCTGAGCTCTTCGGCCAGCAGGGTCATCGACTTCGCGGAGTCGTCCTTGGCGCCATCGAAACCGGTCGTGGCGCGCGAGTCGTAGTCGGCGAGCTTGATCGTTCCGGAGACGGCGAGCTGCTCGTCCAGAGTCATGGCCATGCTCGGGAGTATGCACGACGCACACATACGATGCATGAATGATTCCGGAGCAGGCTGAGCTCGAACAGCTGTATGCCTATCCCGAGGGCGACAAGCCCTGGATACGTACCAACTTCGTCTCGACCCTGGACGGGGCGGCGTACGACGAGAGCGGCAAGTCCGGCTCACTCGGCGGCGAGGTCGACACCCGAGTCTTCGCACTGTTGAGGTCGCTTGCCGACGTGATCATCGTCGGCGCCGGGACGGCACGTACAGAGCGCTACGGACCTGTCGGAGCCGAGGAGATCGACGGGGACCTCCGTGCGCGACTTGGGCTGGCCCCTGTGCCCCCGATCGCTGTGGTCAGCCGACGGCTCGACATCCCGGACGCGCTCCGTGATCAGTTGCTGATCACCACGACGGATGCTCCCGGACTCATCGCACTTCAGGATGAGATGGACGTGCTCGCTTTCGGTGAAGGCGTCATCGACTGGCCCGCGGTCCTCGCCGAGCTCGCCTCACGCGGACTGACGCGAGTGCTGTGTGAAGGCGGGCCGACGCTGCACGGCACCCTCGTCGCGCAGGACCTCGTCGACGACCTGTGCCTCACGATTGCGCCGGTCCTTGCGGCTGGCGCGGCGCCTCGTATCGCCCACGGGCCCGAGGCTGTCACGCACCACATGCAGCGGGCACACGTACTCGACGCTGACGGAGTACTGCTCACACGTTGGTTGCGGTCGTAGTCTGAGAGCACGGACATCCACCGAGAGGCAACGTATGTATGACGTCGCACTGCTGATCGAACGACAGCTCAACGAACTCGACGCGGATCAGATCATCGCCCTGCACGAAGGGCTCGACGACACTGTCCGCTACCACCTGCTGCTTCCAGTTCAGCCGTCTGCGGCCGTGCTGACCGCATCGATGGGCACGCTCGGCGGCCAGATTCCTATGACCGAGCCTGACGTCCTCGAGGACGTGCAGAAGGAGATCGTGAGGGCCGGCCAGTCAGAGCTCGACGCCAGCGCGGCTCTCATCACCGCTCGCGGTGCTGAGGTCACGTCCTTGCTGACCGAAGAGGACCCGATCGACGCCCTCATCGCGATGGTCAAGGACACCGGCTCCGATGAGGTCATCATCCTGACCGAGCCGCACATCGTGAAGGAGTTCCTTCAGATCGACTGGACCTCCCGCGCCCAGCGCAAGCTCGACGTACCCAGCATCCACCTGCTGGAGCACGTGCCATTTGATGCTCAACGCTAGGGCCGAGTCGTAGGCTTGAGGCATGGCTTACGACGTTGAGAAGACCGAGGAAGAGTGGAAGGCCGAGCTCAGCCCGGCCGAGTACGACGTACTTCGCAAGGCCGGGACCGAGCGCCCCTTCAGCTCCTCGTACGAGACCGATCCGACGGTGGGCGTCTACAAGTGCCGCGCGTGCGACGCTGAGTTGTTCCGCAGCGACACGAAGTTCGACGCCCACTGCGGCTGGCCGGCGTTCTACGAGCCTCTCGCCGAGGATCGCGTCGAGTACATCGAGGACCGCTCCATGTTCGGCGGTGTCCGCACCGAGGTCCGCTGCGCCAACTGCGGGTCGCACCTGGGTCACGTGTTCAAGGGCGAAGGCTTCGGCACGCCCACAGATGAGCGCTTCTGCATCAACGGCATTGCCCTGAGCCTGGAGCCCAAGAACAGCTAACGTCGAACCATGACGCTCTCGTTGCACATGGTCACGGTCGACAGCACGGATCCGATGCCGCTCGCCCAGTGGTGGGCTGAACAGCTCGGTGGTGAGATCGAGGCCGAGATGGGTGGCTGGTACATCATCGTGGGCCTGCCTGGGATCCCCCAAAAGGTGTCATTCCAGAAGGTTGACGAGACAGCGTCGGGCAAGAACCGCCTGCACCTCGACCTCAGCACTGACGACCTCGAGGGCGAGACGAAGCGGCTGCTGAGCGCAGGCGCCGGGCTGGTGCAGGAGCACGAGATGGAGCGGTTCAGCTGGAACGTCTTCACAGACCCCGACGGCAACGAGTTCTGCGTCGCCCAGGCCTAAGGTTTCGACAGGCTCAACCGGCGTGGTTGATCTGAGCGAGCAACCGATCCTTGAGCTCTGGGGGTACCCCCGACACAGATGGCGTAGCCGTTGGGGGCGCGAAAGGACTAGGGCCAGAGGGTGGTGAGCTCGCTGACGGTGTGCGCCTGGCCGGTGTAGAACGGGATCTCTTCGCGTACGTGGCGGCGCGCTTCCGTGGCACGCAGCTCGCGCATGAGGTCGACGATGCGATGCAGCTCGTCAGCCTCAAACGCGAGGATCCACTCGTAGTCGCCGAGCGCGAACGAGGCGACTGTGTTGGCGCGTACGTCGGGGTAGTCCCGCGCGGCCATGCCGTGCTCCTTGAGGATGTCGCGACGCTCCTGGTCAGGCAGGAGGTACCAGTCGTACGAGCGCACGAACGGGTAGACGCAGACGAACGGGTGCGTTTCTTCCTCGGCCATGAACGCCGGGATGTGCGAGCGGTTGAACTCCGCCGGACGGTGCAATGCGAGCTGCGACCAAACCGGGGCCATACGAGAGCCGAGCGAAGTGCGACGGAATGAGTTGTATGCCGCCTGCAGCGCCTCGCTGGTCGGCGCGTGCCACCAGATCATCAGGTCGGCATCGGCGCGAAGGCCGCTGACGTCGTACGTTCCGCGGACCACGACGTCGTCGGCCGCCAGCTTGGCGAAGAGTGCCTCGACCTCGGCGGCCTCGACCTGACGGTTTGCCTCGCCGAGCACGCGCTCGAGCTTGAACACCGACCACATCGTGTAGCGGATCGTGTCGTTGATCTCTTTGGCCAGCTTGCCCTTGTTCGCGACGGTGCTCATGGCTCCATTGTCCCACCGAGCAGCCGACTCGCGGCAGCCTGTCCGGAGGCGACCACGGCAGGGATGCCAACGCCGCGGTAGGCAGCACCACAGACCTCTAGTCCCGGCACCGTCGCGATGTCCCGCTCGATCGTGTCGACGCGGTCGAGGTGGCCGACGGCGTACTGCGGCAAGCCACCGCCCCAGCGCTGGACGAGTGAGTCGAGCGGGTCGGGTAGACCGCCAAATGCCGTACGCAGGTCAGCCAACGCCCTGGTGGTGAGGTCTGCGTCATCGCTCTGCAGCAAGGTCGCCTCGCCTGCCCTGCCAACCGACGCACGAATGACCGTGCGGCCGGTGTCGGCGACCCATCCCCACTTGTTGGACGAGATGGTCGCTGCCTTGATGAACGTGCCATCGACGGGAGGCACCAGGAAGCCCGAGCCTTCGAAGGACGGCCCGTCGTCGAAGACGTAGGTGACGAGCGCGACGCTGGCGTAGTCGATCGCGGCCAGCGCGAACGCGGCATCGGGAGCGACCTCGGCCAGCAGGCGCGCGGCTGCCGGTGCGGGAGCTGCGACGACGACAGCATCGACGTCGATCGCCTCGACGTCCGTGGTTGGTCCGACCGAGAGTCGCCAGCCGTCAGCCGTTCGGGAGATCTCGCGGACGGTCGCGTCGAGCCGAACCTCGATGCCGACGGCGACTGCCTCGGGCAGCTGTCCGATTCCCCCAACGAGCCCGGCGAACACGGGACCTGACGCGGCGGCTTCTGCCCTCGCCTTGGTTGCTCCCGCAAGGAGATCGCTGCCGAGAGCGGCGATCTGTGGCGCTGTCGCCTGGAGCGAGAGCTGATCGGCGTGACCGGCGTACACCCCGCCGAGCAGCGGTTCGACGAGCCGGTCGACCACATCGGCGCCGAGACGCGCGCTGACGAACTCCGCGACCGACACATCACCGTCAGGGACGTCGACGACATGCGGAGTCACTTCAGCGATGCCGTTGAGGTCAGCAGTAGCCGGTATGCCCATCACGGTCGGCGGCATCACGCGCAGCGAGCCGTGGGTCCAGATCGCGGCATCGCTCGTACGCGGGTTGACCACGCGATCGTCGAGGCCGACGGCGTGCATCAGGTCGAGCCCTTCAGGGCGGCGAGCCAGGATCGACTCGGCACCGAGGTCGAGCGTCAGACCGCCGACCTCGCCAAGCAGGAGCTTGCCGCCCAAGCGGTTGGAGCCTTCGAGCACGACGACATTGGCGCCGCCGTCAGCAAGCTGGCGGGCAGCAGCAAGCCCCGCCATGCCACCGCCGACGACTGCAACGCGCACGGTCAGTTCCCGTTCTTATAGGGAGATGTCGTAGCCGTGGACGAAGTCGACGAGCCGAGCCAATGCGTCGGGATCGGTTGCCGGGAGGACGCCGTGGCCGAGGTTGAACACGTGACCTTCGGCGGTGCGACCGGCGTCGATGATCTCGGCAGCCTTGGCGTGCACCAGCTCGGTCGGCGCGAACAGCAGAGTCGGGTCGAGGTTGCCCTGGACGGCTTTGCCCGGGCCGACGCGGCGTACGGCTTCGTCGAGCGGAACTCGCCAATCGACGCCGACGACATCGGCACCTGCTTGGCCCATCGAGTGCAACAACTCGCCGGTGCCCACGCCGAAGTGGATGCGGGGAACGCCGAGATCAGCCACAGACGCCAGCACGGCCTCGGAGTGCGGGCGTACGTACTGCTCGTAGTCCGCGAGCGAGAGATTGCCGGCCCAGGAGTCGAACAGCTGTATCGCGGAAGCGCCTGCCTCAACCTGAAGGCGCAGGAACTGGCCGGCGATCACCGCAACGCGGCTAAGCAGCGCGTGCCACAGGTCGGGATCGGAGTACATCAGCTGCTTGGTCTTGCGGTGGTCCTTCGACGGGCCGCCCTCGACGAGGTACGACGCGAGCGTGAAAGGTGCACCGGCGAAGCCGATCAGCGGCGTCGAGCCGAGCTCGCCGACCAGCGCCTTCACGGCATCCGTGATCGTGGTGACGTCATCGGCCTCGAGATCGCGGAACTGGTCGAGCTGAGCGTGCGAACGAATCGGATCAGCGATCACTGGACCGGTGCCCGGCACGATGTCGAGGTCGACGCCGATCGCCTTGAGCGGCACGACGATGTCGGAGAAGAAGATCGCCGCGTCAACGCCATAGCGGCGTACTGGCTGCATCGTGATCTCGACGACCATGTCGGTCTGGAAACACGAGTCAAGCATCGCTACGCCTTCACGCAGCTTGAGGTACTCCGGCAGCGACCGGCCGGCCTGCCTCATGAACCACACGGGTGTGTGCGAAGGCTTCTCGCCACGGCACGCTTGGAGGAAGGCGCTGTCAGTCAAAGTTGCAGTCACCAGTCCATTGTCTCAGGGGGCAGTCTGCGCTGAGCGGAGTGTCGGGATCCCACGCTGACCCGATCGCGCCTACGATCACAGTGTGGGAGCCCGAAGTGAAATAGACCGCACCCCCGCACAGTTCACGGCTGCGGTCGAACAGGTACGGCACGCGTCGCTGCGACCTGAGGTCGTGGTCGACGAGATGCCCGCGCCCCAACGCATCGCCCCACACTCGTTCGCCATCAGCGGCGATGTGCTCGTCGGCGATGACGAGCTGGCCACCGGACGCTTCATCCTGCTGCACGATCCTGCGGGCAATGACGCGTGGGGCGGTACGTTCCGCTGCGTCACCTTCGCCCGCGCCGAGGTCGAGGCTGACATGGCTGCTGATCCGATGCTCGCGAGCGTCGGGTGGAGCTGGCTGACCGAGTCGCTTGAGGCGCAGGGCAGCCACCACACGGCCGCCAGCGGCAGCGTCACCGTCGTACGGTCCGAAGGCTTCGGCGAGATGGATGCCGACGGCTCCAGCGCACAGATCGAGGTACGCGCGTCCTGGACGCCGATCATGGATGCCAAGTCGACGATGGCGACTCATGCGAGTGCCTGGACAGATCTGCTGTGCGCCATCGCAGGTCTCCCTCCGCTCGCCCCAGGCGTGATCCGACTCCAGCGCAAGCGTGGCGTTCGTTGACGGTTGCAGAAGAACCCGACGTCCCCGCAGTCGAAGCTGGGGGTCCCCCCACGGCCGATGGTGGCGACCCAGCCGACCTGCCAGATGACGGCCGTAGGGGGAGAGAACCGGTCGAGCCGGAGGCTCCACGCCTGCAGCTCCGCGAACCACTCACCGCAGTCGTCGACACCCCGGCGGCTCTGGCCGAGACCTGCGCACGTATTGCGGCTGGCAGCGGACCGATCGCCCTCGACGCCGAACGCGCATCGGGCTACCGCTATTCGCAGCGGGCCTACCTCGTACAAGTGAGGCGCGAAGGCTCCGGCACGCACCTGATCGATCCGACCGCGTTCGACAACCTCATCACCCTCGACACCGCCTTCGACGGCAACGAGTGGATCCTGCACGCCGCAACGCAGGACCTCATGTGTCTCGCCGAGGTCGGCCTCTACCCCGAGTCGCTGTTCGACACCGAGCTCGCCGGCCGCCTGCTCAACCTCCCCCGCGTCGGCCTCGCCGCGCTCGTCGAGCACTACCTCGGCCTCAGCCTGGCCAAGGAGTTCTCGGCGGCTGACTGGTCGACCCGTCCACTTCCGGAGCCCTGGCTCGTCTATGCCGCCCTCGATGTCGAAGTGCTGGTCGAGCTGCGCAACCTGATCGACGCCGACCTCGTCGCAGCGGGCAAGCGCGAGTGGGCTGCCGAGGAGTTCGAAGCACTCCTCACGTTCCAGGGACCGCCGGAGCGCAAGGAGCCCTGGCGCCGTACGTCGAGCATCCACAAGGCACGAGGACGTCGCGCGTTGGCTGTCGTACGCGAGCTCTGGGAGACGCGCGACGGGATCGCCACCGACCGCGAC
>JAKFCR010000021.1:0-7552 GCA_036676545.1 Aeromicrobium sp.
ATCGGCGTCCACCAGCAGTGCCTTCGTCGACTGCGTCGAGGAGTCGACGCCGATCACAGAAGCCATGACTCAGGTTTAGTATGAGTCGTGAATTAAGTCAAGGGCAACAGACCGTACGCTGGCTACGTGACGATTCATTCCGACCACCCATTCATGCCGCCGAGCGGTGACCGAGACCCTCTGCGTCAGCTGCGAGGACGTATGCCGGCGCCCGTCACGGTCTGGGCAAGTGGCGTGGATACGGGGCGTTCAGGACTCACGGTCTCGTCAGTCATCGTCGCGAATGGCGAACCTGCCCACGTCCTGGCAGTGATCGACGCTGACTCTGATTGGTGGGCATCCGGTCCCGAGACGGTGGCGGTCAACGTACTGGCGCAGGACCACCGATTCCTGGCGGATGCGTTCGCCGGCACAGTGCCAGCGCCGGGCGGGCCGTTCACGTTGGGTAGCTGGGCTGTGAGCGAATGGGGCCCGGTACTGACTGAGAGCGCAGGCTGGCTGGGCGTACGGCTCGTTGATGAGACGCGTGAAGTCGGCTGGGGGCTGCTCGTCGAAGGGATTGTCGAGCATGTCGAGCTCGGCGAGGCGGATGCGCTGATCCACCTTCGCGGTCGCTACGAGGTCTGAACGACAGCCTTCTTGCGCGTCGCGAGGAGCGCCAACGCGTACGCGATCACGATCGCCGCGTGGAAGACCAGGTCCCGCGTCGTCGGCAGGTTGAACAGGCCGAACGGCACCGTGTCGAACAGCATCCAGATCACCACGGGCAGGTTCGTGCCGATGATCAACCAAGCGAACAGCCGTGACAAGTCTGCTCGCGGTGCGACGGCCAGGGCGGTCGCCCACAGGAAGATGCCGGACAGGGCATGCCACCCATTCCAGTCCATCCATAGGAAGTCCTCAGCGGTGGCACCGTCGCCAACGGCGAAGTCAGGATTGACGATCAATCCACCTATCGAGTGCACGAGGAAGACCACCCCGAGCACGAGATTCATCTTCTGCAAGAACGTCCAGCTCTTCATGTCGCCTCCGGTCCACATTCAGCATAGTGACGTGCCATGCTCGGTGAATGACTCTGATAGAAGCGAACGGCGTACAGCTCAACGTCGCCGACTCCGGTGCTCCTGCGGGCAATGCGGCGGCACCGACTGTCGTCTTCGGCCATGGATTGCTCTTCAGCGGTCACATGTTCGAGGCGCAGATTGAGCGACTGCGATCGACGTACCGCTGCGTGACGATCGACTGGCGCGGCCAGGGCAAGACACCCGCCACGGCTGACGGATACGACATGGACACGCTGTCGCTTGATGCCGCTGCGGTCATCGAAGGTCTGGGAGTGGGCCCCGTGCACTATGTCGGTCTGTCGATGGGCGGCTTCGTCGGTATGCGGCTCGCAGCGCGCCGGCCCGAGCTGCTCCGATCGCTCGTGCTCCTCGACACCAGCGCAGATCCGGAGGACCCGGCGATGGCGAAGCAGGACCGACTGCTGTGCAAGGTCTATCGGGTGGTCGGCATCAGGCCGCTCGCGGGCAAGGTCGGGAAGCTCATGTTCGGACCCACCTTCCTCGCCGACCCGGCGTCGAAGCCGGCCATCGAGCGCTGGAAGGCCGGAGTGTCCGCGGTTGAACGGCCCGGAATGGTGAAGGCGATCCTGGGTGTCGTCGATCGCCAACCCGTCGCGGCTGAGCTCGGCGCGATCTCGACTCCGACGCTGATCGTCGTCGGAGAGGACGATGTGGCGACTCCTGTCGCTCGCTCGGAGGCGATGGCGGCCGGAATCAACGGTTCCGTGCTCAAGAAGGTCAAGGATTGCGGGCATTCCAGCACGGTTGAGCAGCCGGAGATCTTGGCCGACCTGATCGAGGAGTTCCTGACTGCGCAGGACAAGGGCGACTCGATAGACTGACCCAATGGCCGACGCGCAGCAGGATGTTCTTGCGAATCTGACCGGGCCCGCCGATCTCCGCGGACTCGATGAAGCAGCGCTCGGCCATCTTGCGACCGAGATTCGCGAGCTCCTCATCTCGTCGGTGGCCTCCAACGGCGGTCACCTGGGACCCAATCTCGGCGTCGTCGAGCTGGGCATCGCGATCCACCGGGTGTTCGAATCACCCAACGATCGAGTCGTATGGGACACGGGCCACCAGGCATATGTGCACAAGATGCTCACGGGCCGTGCCAGCCAGTTCGGTGAGCTGCGACGCGAAGGTGGTCTGTCCGGCTACCCGAGCCGCGCGGAGTCCGAGCACGACTGGGTCGAGAACTCGCACGCGTCGACGAGCCTGTCGTACGCCGATGGCATGGCGAAGGCCAACTACCTGCTCGGCAAGGACGACCACGTAGTCGCCGTGATCGGCGATGGCGCCCTGACTGGGGGCATGGCGTGGGAAGCCCTCAACAACATCGCGGCCGACAACGACCGCAGGCTAGTCGTGATCGTCAACGACAACGGCCGCTCCTACACACCGACTGTCGGCGGACTGGCCAACAGATTGACTGAAATTCGCACCAACCCCCGCTATGAGCCGGCTCTGGGCGCCATCAAGGACCGACTCAACCGTTCGCGTCGAGTCGGGCCGGCCACGTACGAAGCGCTGCACGCCATCAAGAAGGGCGTCAAGGATGCACTCGCGCCACAGGGCATGTTCGAGGACCTCGGACTCAAGTACATCGGCCCGGTCGACGGTCATGACCGTTCCGCCGTCGAACGCGCACTGACGGCCGCCAAGAAGTTCGGTGGCCCCGTGCTGGTGCACGTTCTGACGACCAAGGGCCAGGGCTACGACATCGCGGTCGCCAACGAGAACGACCAGATGCACCAGGCCAACCCGTTCGACGTCCAGACCGGCGAGGCCGTCAACGTCGCGCCGGCCGGATGGACCTCGGTGTTCCGCGACGAGATCGTACGCATCGCCGACGAGCGTCCCGACGTCGTGGCGATCACCGCGGCGATGCTCTATCCGGTGGGCCTCGACGCGTTCGCCGACAAGTTCCCCGACCGCGTCTTCGACGTCGGCATCGCCGAGCAGCACGCCGTCACCAGCGCGGCCGGACTCGCCATGGGCGGGCTCCACCCGGTGGTCGCTGTCTACGCGACGTTCCTCAACCGTGCCTTCGACCAGGTGCTGCTCGACGTCGCACTGCACAAGTGCGGAGTGACATTCGTCCTGGACCGCGCAGGTGTGACAGGCGACGACGGTGCCAGCCACAACGGCATGTGGGACATGTCGCTGATGCAGATGGTGCCCGGCCTCCACCTCGCGTCGCCCCGCGACGGACTCCAGCTTCGCGAGCTGCTTCGCGAGGCGGTCGACATCGAGGGTGCCCCCAGCGTCGTGCGCTTCTCGAAGGGAGCCGTGTGTGACGACCTGCCGGCGATCGAACGAGTCGGAACGTACGACGTCCTGTCGCGTGATGAGGCGAAGGACGTGCTGATCATCGCGGTAGGTGCCTTCGGCCATCTCGGAGCCAAGACCGGTGACCTGATCCGTGCGGCGGGTCACGGCGTCACGGTGGTCGACCCCCGCTGGGTCAAGCCGATTGACCCCGCGCTCGTACAGCTGGCTGCGGACTACGCACTGGTCGTGACGATCGAGGACAACGGCCGGCACGGCGGTGTGGGCTCGGCATACACGCAGTCCGTACGCGATGCCGACATCCTCACGCCGATCCAGGTGCACGGCGTCGAGCAGGAGTTCCTCGACCATGCCAAGCGCGACGTCATCCTCGAGCGTCTCGGACTGACCCCGCAGGCAATCGCCGACAACACGGTGGCTGCCCTCGCCCGGAATACCGCCAAGTCGTGAGTAGTTGAACTGATCGTGGCCTGGAACTCGCGCAACCGTAAGTCCGCTGCCGACAATCCTGACGAAGGAAATGGCACCGGACCTGTACTGATCCATGCCCTGGACGGGTTCCTCGGGGCAGGATCTGCGTCACGGCTCGCGGCCAACCAGCTCCGCTCCGGCAACGGCAAGATCATGCACGAGTTCGACCTCGACTCGATGTTCGACTACCGCGCGCGCAGGCCGATGATCGCGTTCAGCGAGGACCGCTACGTCGAGTACGCCGAGCCGACGCTGCAGATCGTCCTGGAGCACGACGCCAACGACACTCCCTACTTGCTGCTCGCTGGTCCCGAGCCTGACTTCGCCTGGGAGGCGTTCATCGCCGAGACGCATGAGGTCATCGAAGACCTTGGCGTTCCGCTGACGCTTGGCCTCGGCGCCGTACCGATGGGTGTCCCGCACACCCGACCGCCGATGATCACGGCTCACGGCACGCGCCCTGAGCTGGTGGATCGCAAGAACCTCTGGTCCGCCCAGGTCACCGTTCCTTCGTCGGCTCAGTCCCTGCTCGAGTTCCGGCTCGGTCAGTGGGGCCATGACGCGGCGGGCTACGTCGTGCACGTGCCGCACTACCTCGCCGGTATCGACTACCCGCCGGCAGCGATCGCGCTGATCGACGCGCTGGTCGACCGTACGGGCCTCAGCATCGACGTTGAAGGTCTGCGATCGCGCCAGAACGACACAATTGCCGAGATCGAGGAACAGATCGAGCAGCAAGGCGGCAACGAGGTGCTGTCAGGTCTCGAGGAGCAGTACGACGCGTTCACGCGCGGTGCTGCCGAATCTCTGCTGGCCAGCGACGAAGAGCTTCCGAGCGGTGACGAGCTGGCTGACCAGTTCGAGCAGTTCCTTGCTCGTCAGCGCAAGAACGACCAAGGCTGACCACCGCTAGTCTTTGCGTGTGCCTGGATCCCTGAGTGAAGTAGTCGGTCTGCTCGAGCTCGAACAGCTGGAGGTGGACCTCTATCGAGGTTCGCAGCCCGAGATGTCGTCCATGACGCGGGTATTTGGTGGCCAGGTGGCTGCGCAGGCCCTGATGGCGGCTCAGCTGACTGTGCCCGAGGATCGTTCGGTCCATTCCCTTCACATCTACTTCATTCTCGGCGGCGATCCCAGCATCCCGATCGTCTACGACGTTGAGAAGATTCGCGATGGTCGGTCGTTCACGACTCGTCGCGTGGCCGCACGCCAACACGGCGCGATCATCTTCTACATGACCGCTTCGTTCCAGGTCCACGAAGAAGGCTTCGACCATCAGGACTCGATGCCTGATGTGCCGTCGCCCGAGGATTCCATCCCGCTGATCGAGCTGATCAACACTCGCGGTCAGGAAGGTCAGGACATCTGGGACCAGGAATGGGCCTCGTTCGACCTTCGGTACGTCGGCGACAACCGCGCCGAGCAGGACCCGCAGCGCGGGCTCGTACCGGTCGTCCAGCGGCTGTGGTTCCGCGCCAACGGAGAGCTTCCGGCGTCGCCGGCGATTCACAACGCCGCCTTCACCTACATCAGCGACTTCAGCTTGCTGGGTGCGTCATTGCTTCCTCATGGCGTCTTCATCGGCCAGCCAGAAGTACAGGCAGCGTCCATCGACCACGTCATCTGGTTCCATCACCCGATGAAGGTCGACGAATGGCTTCTGTATGACCAGAAGTCGCCGTCAGCATCCGGCGCACGAGGGTTGAGCACCGCCCGAGTGTTCGCCCAGGACGGCACCCTCGTCGCCACGGTGGCGCAAGAGGGCCTGATCCGACCCATCGCGCCGCGCTAGTTCACGGGACGGTTGGCAGTGCTCCGACGCTCGGGAAGTTGATGGTCGACGGGTACTTCGCCGAGCTGTGGATCTTGAGGACCGTCAGCACGCCGAGCAGATCCGGCAGCGAGGGCAGCAGGTGCGGGATGTCGAACGCCTGCACCGAGATGCGGAGCTTGTGACCCGGCAGGATCTTGGCGCGAGTCGGGAAGATCTCGACATCGACGGGTGCAACCTCGCCACTCGCCAGCTTCTTCTGAGCAACCTTGGTGAACGGGTGGAACGGCTGGATCAGCACGTTGTCGAGGTAGCGCGACTTCGTGGTGTCGAGTGCGCGGTGCGAGATGACCTGCCACCCGCCGGAAAGCCGGCTGACGGTGCCGTCGGGTGCCTCATCCTCGATCGCGACGGACAGCATGCCGTCACCACCGATGCTCGACGTGTAGAGGCGAGCGTTGATCGGGCCCTGGAGCGTGACGGACTTGGTGAGCGGCTTGGTCGAGAAGACCGCGCCGAGTTTGTCGTTGTACTGGTTGTCTGTGAAGCAGGGCAAGCTCGCCAGCAGCAGATTCGGGACGCCGGCCGTCCACTGGTTGGCTGATCGCGTGCAGAGACCCTGAACCGGGATCGGGTAGATGTCGGAGGTGCCGTCAACGCGGGCGCCTGACGTGATGCCGCCAGGAGCGCCACCGGTCTTGGATGAACCGCTGACCTTCAGCTTCGCACCTTCCAGTGCTGAGCCGATCCACTTCGAGTCCTTCGCCCACCGGCCAGTGCCCTGCTCGTAGTACGTCAGGTTGGCGATGTCGCTGTTGAGCGTCGTGTCCTCTTTGCCCTTGAGGTAGCGGTCGAACCAGCGCAGCTGAGCCTGGGCGAGCGAGCCATAGCCGGCCTTCTCGAAGCCAGTGCCACCCGACGCCTGCAGGTGGTCCCACGGGCCGATGACCAGCTTGGTCGGAATCCCGCGCTTGTTGAGGTTCTCGAAGAGCAGGGGAGTGCCGCGCTGGAACAGGTCGTACTCGCCGGAGACGAAGAATGCCGGGACCTTGACCTTGTCGATCACGTTGATGACCGATCGCTCCTTGTAGAACGCTCCGTCGTATGCGGGCTCGCCACCGCCGAGGGCCTGCAGCAGGAGGGGAACGGTGAACGTACCGGCACCCGTCAGGTGATTCAGCAGCACGCTGATGGCGGACTGGGGATCGTCTGCTCCTACTGCGGGAGGGATCAGACCGGTAGCCGTAACCAGACCGAGCCACAACGGGATGAATCCAACGTCGAGCTGGCCACCGGAGGCCACGACGTCGCGGTAGACGTCGGCGCCGGGAACCTGCGGGAAGATCGCCTTGAGGCCGGGAGGGTTGGCGGCAGCGGCCCACAGCTGGCTGATGCCCATGTAGGACGGTCCGCTCATGCCGGTGATGCCATTGCTCCACGGGCGCGCAGACGAGTGCGCCCACGTCATGATCTCGCCGCCGTCCTTGTTCTCGCGGGCGTCGAACGCGCGCCAGATGCCTTCGGAGCTTCCGGTGCCGCGTGCGTCGACAGTGAGCTGTACGTAGCCGCGCTTCACGAGGTAGTCGGCAGGCGTGCCGCCGAGTCCGCCGGCAGAGCTGAGGGCCGTCTTGTTGTACGCCGTGATGGTCACGATGACCGGGAGCCGCTTGGCGATCGCCTTGCCCGACGCATCGGCCGGCCGCACGACGTCTCCACGCAGGATGATGCCGTCGGACATCGGGATCGCGACATCCTTCTCGACCACGGTGTTGGGGTACTGCTCGGGCCGTGGCGTCCACGTCGTCGCCGCTGACGCGGAGGTGAACGTCAGCATTCCGCCGACGAGGGTGAGTGAAGCGAGGAGCGCGAGCAGGCGTGCAAGGCGTCGGGTGGTCAACGGAATCCCTCCAGAGTCGTTATGACATCAACGACGGGGTGCAACTCAGAGTTACGA
>JAKFCR010000022.1:0-6532 GCA_036676545.1 Aeromicrobium sp.
GTCGACGATGACGTTATGCGCGATGTCGCTGAGCTTGACGTTCTCCTGCTGAGAACGGCGGCGAAGGTACTCAAATGCCTGCTCCGCGCCGATCCCGTAGCGGCCCATGAGGATTCCTTGTGCCTGTCCAATGAACGTCCGCGCGTCGATGGCGATGGACAGTCCCTGCTGGGTGAAGGCTGACGAGAGCGCGATCGATGCATGTCGCGCAAAGTTCTGGGCGATGGCGATGTCCTTGGGGCCGAAGGCGTCAATCGCTTCCGCGTACAGGTTGAGCGCCCCAAGATTCCGGTTCTTGGACTCGAGTCGGATGCTCATGGCACTTCGTATGCCGAGCTCGGTCACGGCAGGGCACCACCGCGGCCACCGGCCGTCGCTGGAGGTGTCATGGCAGATGTACGTCGGCTCCTTGTGGATCGAGTCCACGCACGGCCCCTCGTCCAGGGCCACCTGGAGCTGATGGATCGCCGTGACCCGTTCCGAGGTCGCTGCGGAGGTCGTCCATGTGTTGCGGGTCGTCGCGTAGAGGATTCCGCACTCGTCGGCGGCGGTGGTCAGGCACGCGTACTCAGCGATGAGCTCAGCCGTTGACGACATCGTGAGTTCGGCGTCGAGCTCTATGGCGATGCGCGACAGGAAGTCGGCTTCGTCCATCGTGGCGCTCACTTCCTGGCTGTTTGCGTGACTCGTCCTGCAAGAGTCCCACGGCTCATCGATTCGTCCCAACGCACTGTTGGCAAAATGGGCGTAGTCTCAAGGAGTTCCTGAAGCGACGGCTTCGAACAGTGCGCACGTCGAACCAACGGCGACCCATACCGGGCAAGCGCAAAGCATTCCAGCCTCAGGCGGAACGCTGATGTTCTTCAACACTCCCAATCGATCCATGCGACGGATGTCGCGCAACCGCGCCTTCTCGCTAGAAGTGTTTCGGGTTGCCGACGATGCTGCCCAGCAAGTCGTCCTTCTCGCGCTCCGCCGCTATCGACGACATGGAGTGAGGGCGTTGGGCAGCTCCTGGCAGTCCGAGACGTTCGTGGTGGTCGACTGCAAGACCAAGGCCGACTCGGCCAGTGTGAGGCGCGTTGTACTGGGCCTCGACCCGAACGCGACGATCACCTTCTCGAGCGGTCAGCACGATCGGATGGGACTAGCGCTGTGAGGGACGAGCATGAGTGGGAGCAGCTCTCCGAAACCGTACGAGCCATGGGTGCGGCAACCAGCCTGACGACGACGCTGCAATCTGCCGTCGATGGCGCTCTGCACATCATCGAGCCGGCTGAGCACGCAGGAGTCTCGCTGGTCTACGAGAACACTCGGATCGACACTCCGGCCGCGACAGATCTCGTGGCGCGGCGTGGCGACGAGCTGCAGTACGAGCTGGGGGAAGGACCTTGCCTTCAGTCGATCCGCGAGCAGGAGACGGTGTGGAGCGGCGACCTGACGGTCGAACGACGATGGCCTCGCTGGTCGCACCGTGCGAGTGACGAGCTGGGTGTCCGAAGCATGCTGTGCTTCCAGCTGTTCGTCACGCACGACACGTTGGGCGCACTGAATCTCTACTCGAGTCAGCTCAACGCGTTTGAGTCGGAACACCGAACGACGGGGCTCGCGCTGGCTGCCCATGTCGCCGTGGCCCTGAGTGCCGCACAGGATGCTGCCGTTCAGGAGAGCGCAGTGCTCGGCGCGTCAGTGATCGGGCAGGCACAGGGGATCTTGATGCAGCGGTACGAGTTGTTGCCATCGCAGGCATACCTCGTCTTGGCTCGAGCAGCTCAGCGGGATGACAGCACGCTGTTGCTGGTTGCCGAGAGGCTGGTCGACGGCTCCGTGCAACCGCAGAGTCTCTGAAGCTCAGCCGAATGAGACGTCCTTGGTCTCGGCCACGGCGGCCTTGCGTCCCGGCGCTTCCTGCCACTGCCAGTAGAGATTGGTGTGCGCAATGACCTCGGCGGGCACGGGCGCGCCCCACTTGCTCGAATCGTCGGTCGTATGGGCGTCGCCGACCAGGGTTACGTCATAGCCGCGAGTGAATGCGCCATGGATGGTTGAGCGTACGCAGGCATCGGTCTGTGCGCCCGCAACGATGAGGTGTCCGATGCCGGCCTTGGCAAGCACCTCTTCGAAGTCAGTGCCCTCGAACGAGTCGCCGTAGGACTTGTGGACCACGGGTTCGGAGTCGCCGATCGTGAGCTCAGGTACGTACTCCCACTCGGGAGTGCCCATGGGCGTGTCCTCGTCGGAGTGCTGTACCCAGACGACCGGCACGCCCTCAGCGCGGGCCTTGTCGACCAGCGAGTTGATGTTGCCGAGCACGCCATCGCGGTCGTGCGCCTCGGCGACGACGCCGACCTGGAAGTCGATCACGACCAGTGCTGTGTTGGGTCGGTCCTGGAGTGTGCTCACGGCTGTCTCCTGCGCAGATTGTCCTGGGATCCTCACGTTAGTTCGAGATGCAGACAGTCGCGACACGGGTCAGCTGAGGGAGGCTGAGCCGTGCCGCGATTTGGCGTCAGTCCTTCTGGAGCAGCTTCGCTGCTTCCTGGACCTTCTCGCCGTACTCGCCGGCCAGAGCGTCCTTGCGGATTTGCTCCTTCATCGCCTTTCGTTCGTCGCCGGCGGGCATCGCCCTGAGCTCCTTCAAGTCGGCCTGCAGCTCGTCGGGTAGCAGGGCAAAGAACGCGGCGTGCCGGTCGGAGCGTCGGTCGACTCGCTTCTCGATCTTTTCGCCGTATTCGCCGGCCCTGGCATCTGCGCGCACCTTCTTCAGGGCGTCGATTCGGGCCTGCCCTTCGAGAGCACGCGCTGCCTTCAGGTCTGCTCGTAGCTCCGCGCGGTTGGCGTCTGTTCCGGGTGCAGGCGAGTCGTCAGTGGCGAGCTCGGTGCCCATCATTGCGGCGGTCTGTTCGACCGTCGCGGGTGCGGGAGAGGAGCTCAGCCACAGCGCCGATACGAGCGCCGCAGCACTGGCAAACACGATCCCTGAGATCCAGAGCCTGCGACCCAGCACTGTCTTCAATGTGGAAGCTGTCATCGTTTCAGTCCTTCACGGTCATGGTCGGGGGTCCCCGACGTCCATCACCTTTCAGGCCGCGGGCAAGGATCACGTCAAGCGAATGTTCGAGGATCGTAAGGATCAGGCGGGCGCATGCGGGCTGACTCGTATCTCCTGTTTCATGGGTGTGTGGAGACAGCGCCAGCCAAGGGTCTAGTCCTCGTCATCGAAGACGAGTCCTCCATTGCTGACCTCCTGCGCCTCTACCTCTCGCGTGCCGGCTATGGCGTGCACGTTGAGCGTGACGGAGCGCAAGGTCTGGCGCAGGTGCAGGTCCTGCGCCCGGCTCTCATCGTCCTTGACGTTGGATTGCCGACCCTCGACGGAATCGAGGTGTGCCGCAAGCTCCGCGCCCAGGACGACTGGACTCCTGTCATCTTCGTCACGGCTCGAGATGACGAAGTCGATCGGGTCATCGGGCTCGAGCTAGGTGCAGACGACTACGTGACCAAGCCGTTCTCGCCGCGCGAGCTGGTCGCCCGGATAGGCACAGTCCTTCGACGAAGCAGCGGTGGCACTGGAAGCGCAGTTCTCGAGATGGGGCTGGTACGGCTCGATCCGGCACGTCGGCAGGTGACGGTCGACGATCGCAACGTCACTCTGACGGCGACGGAGTTCGACCTCCTCGCCGCATTGATGCGTCGGCCGGGGATGGTGTTCACCCGAGAACAGCTTCTCTCAACGGTGTGGGGCGCAGCGGCCTATGGCGGTAGCCGTACGGTCGACGTCCATGTCGCTCAGGTTCGCGCCAAGCTCGGGGGCGAATCACCCATCCACACTCATCGTGGTGTCGGCTACTCGGCGGGCAAGCGATGAGGACGGTGCCGCTGTCGCGCCGGATATTGCTCGTCACGCTAGCCGGCGGCGTGATCGTCGCACTGGTGGCATGGGCGTTGACGGTGCCGGTCGTACGCGATGTTGCCCGCGATCAGGAGAGGGAGCAGCTGGTCCGCTCGATCGAGACGTTCGCAGCCAAGCCGGCCGCGACGGCAAAGCTACTCGCGCAGGAGCAGAAGGTTGTCGGTGCGGACGATCGCCGCTATGCCGTCATCCGCCGCAGCGGCGAAGCCACGGGCACGGCCGCGAACGATCTCACCACTGACCAGATCAGCACGTTGTTGACGACAGGTTCGCTCTCGACATCGGCGACAGTCGACGGTCAAGAGGTGCTGATCGAGGGGAGATCAACGCGTCGCAGCTTCAGTGCCGTCGCTGTCCAGCCTGTCGGAAGTATTGATGAGGCCTCTGCAACCATGCGGCGACGCCTCCTTCTGGCCCTTCTACTTGGCCTCGCAGCTGCGGGCACGCTCGGACTCGTGCTGTCTCGTGCGCTCAACCGCTCCGTGGCGGATGCAGCCGGTGCCGCGCGTCGATTGGCGGCGGGGGAGCGAGGCGTTCCGATCGCGTCGTCATCGGTGCGCGAGATCGCTGACATGAGTAGCGCGATAGCTGCCCTTGACGCTGCTCTGACGTCGAGCGAAGGAAGACAGCGCGAGTTCTTGCTGTCGGTCTCTCACGAGATCCGAACTCCGCTGACTGCGCTTCGTGGGTATGCCGAGGCGCTCGCGGACGGAGCGATAGGTGCCGACGACATGCGGGCAACCGGCGAGACCCTGGTCGACGAGACCGCCAGACTTGATCGATTCGTCGGCGACCTGCTTGAGCTCGCGCGCTTGGAGGCAGATGACTTCAGCATCGAGTCAGTCGATGTCCCGTTGGACAGGTTGACTCACGATCTGCGGGACGCGTGGCGAGCGGTTTGCGATCGTGAAGGCATCTCGCTGCGAACCATGGGCGCCGGAGCCACGGTCCATGCCGATCCGATGCGTCTGCGACAACTTCTTGACGGGCTCGTAGAGAACGCGATCCGAGCCACCCCGCCGGGTGGCGAGGTCTCCGTACGAACCACCGTCACGACAACAGAGGTGGTGATCGAGGTCGAAGATGCTGGGCCGGGGCTCGACCAGGCGGACCTGCTCAACGCGTTCGAGCGCGGCATGTTGCACTCCAAGTACCGCGGCGTACGAAAGGTCGGCACGGGGCTGGGCCTCTCAATCGCCCATCGGTTGGCCACTCGCATGCACGTACAGCTCGACGTGCGCAGCGGCCCGACTGGCGGCGCGGTGTTCGAAGTGCACCTGCCGATAGGCTGAGTACGTGGTCTACCGCGCCTTCTTCGACGCCGTGTTCAGCTCCATGGATCCCGAAAAGGCGCACGAGCGAGGCTTCGCGGCAATCAGGGCGGGCCGCTTCGTCACCAAGGTCGCACTGCGCAAGACGCACGCTCCCCGAACCGTGATGGGCATCGAGTTCCCCAATGCGTTCGGTCTGGCTGCTGGCTTCGACAAGAACGCGCGCGCTGTCCCTGGTCTGCTTGCTCTCGGCTTCGGTCACGTCGAGATCGGGACGGTGACCGCTCGACCGCAACCCGGCAACCCCAAGCCACGCCTGTTCCGTCTGGTTGAGGACAAGGCGATCGTCAACCGCATGGGCTTCAACAACGATGGTGCTGCGGCCGTCGCTGCCAGGCTCCACCGCCTGCGCCAGAAGTCCGGACGCGATGCCGTCATCGGCGTCAACATCGGCAAGAACAAGGCCACGGAGGCTGCCGACGCCATCGCGGACTATGTCGAGAGCGCACGACTCCTCGCGCCATATGCGAGCTACCTCGTCGTCAATGTCTCCTCGCCGAACACTCCGGGGCTCCGCGACCTCCAGGCAGTCGACGAGCTCCGACCGCTCCTGGCCGCGGTCAAGGAGGTCTGCGACCGATCCCACGGCGGACGAGTGCCGCTGGTCGTCAAGATCGCACCCGACCTCGCTGATGCCGATGTCGATGCAGTCGCTGACCTCGCCATGGAGCTCGGGCTCGATGGCATCAGTGCCACCAACACCACGATTGCCAGGCCTGAAGAGCTGCTCACCTCACGCGCCACGATCGAGGCCGCTGGCGCCGGCGGACTGTCGGGACCGGTGCTGGCTGATCGCTCGATGGAGGTTCTCGTACGCCTCAAGCAACGCATCGGGGACCGTCTCGCGATCATCTCGGTGGGCGGCGTCACCGTGCCCGAGGACGTACGTGCGCGGCTCGATGCGGGTGCCGATTTGGTGCAGGGATACACCGGCTTCATCTATGAAGGCCCGCTCTGGCCATCGCGTCTCGCCGCAGCGTCCAAACCAGCCTGACGCAGGCGTGGACCCGATTTCGAAATAGGGCACCTCACCGTGTATCTTGGGACGTCGGCTTGCCCCTTTAGCTCAGTCGGTAGAGCGTTTCCATGGTAAGGAAAAGGTCTTCGGTTCGATTCCGTAAAGGGGCTCTGGACTCGCAGCACTAAGAGTCCTTCGGACATGAGGCAACTCGTGCCCGCGGCTGGGTAGCTCAGTCGGTCAGAGCACACGACTCATAATCGTGGGGTCGCGGGTTCGAGTCCCGCCCCAGCTACCGCACGACACGCAAGACCCGCAGCATCATCGATC